>JALWSN010000482.1 GCA_027080245.1 Ignavibacteriales bacterium
TCCTAAATATTTGGATGAGGACACATACATTGTTCTGTTCGTTAAAATTCTTGACGAAGAGCAATGGGAAAAATTTGAATGCGAAACGATTTTTAAGAATGTTTTTGAAATAGGCTACGGCAAAAAGAAATCCTCGGGGTACGGACAAATTGAGGTAATTGGAAATTTTGAAGATTTCAAACTTTTTAATGAATCCAAGAACGCAACCGGATTTATTTCTCTCAGCCATTATTTGCCAGCAAACGCAGACAAAATTAAAGAAGCTTTTTACGATATTAATGTTAAATACGGCAAATTCGGAGAGGAAAAATCTTCTTCTCCAAATCCATTTAAACCCGCGCTTGTTTTAATGAAACCAGGTAGCTGTTTTTTAACCGATGTTAAAAGGGAATTTTACGGACGAGTAATTAATGATTTTAAAAATCAGAAAGAAGCTATCCACAACGGCATCGCATTTACTCTTGCAGCGGATTTTAGCGATTAAATTGGATTCTTATTCGTGCATTCGTGGCAAATAAAAAAATTTTATGGACGAGGCATTAATTCCCGAAAAAAAGATTTTAACTTTAATTCTAACCATTAGAAATCAAAAAGTAATGCTCGACAGCGATTTGGCGGAACTTTACGGCGTTGCCACCAAAGTCTTAAAGCAAGCCGTACGCAGAAATATTGAGCGCTTTCCACCGGACTTTATGCTTGAACTAACCGAAGAAGAATGGAAGAAAGTAGAAAAAACCAAAGCGCAGTCTTTAAGGTCACAAAATGTGACATTAAAAAGCACAAGATGCAAACATAGTGAATATCAGCTGTTTGCTTTCACAAAAAATAATGTAATAATAAGTTTTTTAAATTAATTTAATGGGACAAAATGAAAAGACTATTTATTTCAACTGTTGGAACAAGTGTTTTAACAAACATTGCAACAAAAGAAGAAAGAATTAAACTCTACAACAATTCGAATTGTATTAACCAACAAGATTGCCCTAAAGAAATTTTAAAGTTAATTGAATTATTAACGTCTAAAGCTAAAGAAAAACTTACCCAAGAAGTTGAATTAACAAAAATAAGGAGATTGAGTGCGGAACTTAATGGAATTTTTGGTTTTTATGATAATAATATTAAAGGAAATTCTGACTTACACTTTTTAATAACAACCGATACCTTTCAGGGTAAAAAATGTGGAAATATTTTAAAAGAGTTTTTAACTTCAAAAGGCTTTCGAACTCAAATTTACACCCCCAATGAATTAACAACAAAAACCAAATACAATTTTGAACAAGGGATTAAAAATCTTCTCAAATGGTGCGACGAAACACTCGAAGGATATAAAGAATCAGGTCTCGAAATAATATTCAATCTTACAGGAAGTTTTAAAAGTCTTCAAGGTTATATGAATACTATTGCAATGTTTTATGCCGATAAAATTATTTACATATTTGAATCCGAAAAGGCTGATTTGATTGAAATCCCTAAATTACCTATTGAAATTAAAGAGGATTTAATTGACAAACATAAAGATAAAATATTATTGATGTCTCAAGGTTTTAATTTTCATTCCAATGAAATTAAAAACTTCCCAGAAATCTTAATTGACAAACTTGAAAATAATGTTTTCCTTTCCGTTTGGGGCGAACTTTTGTGGAAAAAAACTAAAAAAGAAATTCTAAAAAGAGAACTGATAAATTTACCTTACTTAGTTTATTCGAACGAGTTTAAAAAACTTTTTGCTAAAGCTACAGATGGAGATAAAATTAATTTACAAGAAACTTTAGGTAAGGTTTCTAAAATTTTAATTGAAAATAACGGGAATGTTTCACAATTAAAAAAGGACGGCGGACTCCAATACGATAATTACTCAAACAAAAAAGACGAGAACGGAAATCCAATTGCACATTTTCGCCTTAGTTCGGGCGATAGGGTAAGTTGCATTTTTTCAAACGGTAAATTGATACTCAGAAAATTCGGACGACATGATTTTATTAATAACAACCCTTAAAGGTTACAATGAAAGTATTGATTAATCTCATCGGCGAACAACCCATTCCTAATTTACTGCCAATTTTATTTTTTAAGCCTGACAAGACCATCATCCTTTATTCTGAAAAAACCGCAAAAGTGGCAAGACGAATTAAACGACTCTCAAAAGCAAATTGCGAAAAGTTTGAAATAGACGCATACGATTTGAATTCAATCAATGAAGTTTTAAAGAATATTGTTAGCAAAGAAAACGATTACATTTTTAACATCACCGGCGGCACAAAACTAATGTCCGTTGCACTATTTAATTTCGCCGCGCAATTGAATTCACAAATTGTTTATTTGAAAAGCGAAAACAACAAAAACTTAATTTATTTCCTGAAACTAAACGATGTGGGGGATATTGATTTCAACGTTCAAGAATTGCCTGAATTACTGAATGTGGATATTTACTTAAAAGCCCATTTATTGGATTATTTAATAGCGCCTAAACGCTTTGAAAATAGCCTTGGATTTGTTTTTGAGGACGCCGTAGTCAATTCCCTGCGAAAAAATAATTTTGAGGTGATTCAAAGCGTTAAACCAATGGGCGAGGGTCAGCAGGTTGAAATAGACGCCGTTTTTCGTTTGAAAGGAACAAACAATGTTGCAATAGCGGAAATTAAATTAGGCGATTACAAAATGGAAAGACCTAAAAAAGGCATCGACCAACTTTCAACCGCCGGAAGCAGAGAATATCTCGGCATTTACACAAAAAAATTTCTGATAACCCGCAGAAAATTACTTGGCAATATTAAAAAAGCGGCTAAAGCGCACAACATAATTGTTATTGATGGAATAAGACTTAATAAACAAAATAAAATAACTGAAGATTCGGAACGTTATCTAATTCAAAAAATTTCTGAAAATTTAATTTAATTCACAATTTTGTTAATGCAGTTCAAGAGGCAATATGCTCCTAAACCTCTCAAATCATCCCGTTGAAAATTGGTCGGAAAAACAAATAACCGAAGCCGAAAAGCTTTACGGCAAAATAATCGATTTGCCTTTCCCGCAAATTGACCCTACTGCCGACGAAAATGAAATTGAGAAACTTTCCATGAAATACCTGCAACTTTGCGCACAAATGCTGCGCGGCTCAAAGGACGAAACAAACGCCGTGCACCTGATGGGCGAACTTACTTTTACATTCAGCCTTGCAAATAAATTGCTGACGGAAGGAATTACCGTTGTAGCGTCCACAACCGAACGCAATTCAGTAGAAATAAATGGAAAAAAAATAACGGAATTTCAATTCGTGAAATTTAGAAAATACAAAATTTAATCATTCGCGCATTTGTGGCATTTTCCCTTTCGC
>JALWSN010000483.1 GCA_027080245.1 Ignavibacteriales bacterium
TTCCTAATTTTTTCTCTCTATTTTTTTAGGGATCCCAAAAGGAACATTCCTGGAAAAGATAATATTGTTCTTTCGCCCGCGGACGGGAAAATCCTTGTAATTAAAAAAGTTAGCGAGGAAAGGTTCCTAAAAGGAGAAGCTTACCAAATTTCAATTTTCATGTCGCCACTGGATGTGCACGTTAATCGAGTTCCAATTTCGGGCGAAGTGAAATATTTGAAAAGAGTTGGAGGGAAATACTTTGCGGCGTTCAACAACAAGGCCGACACTGCAAACGAACGAGTTGAAATTGGTATTGAAACCAAGGGCGGATTTAAGATTTTATTTACGCAGGTTGCCGGAATAATTGCAAGGCGGATTGTTAATACGTTAAAGAATAATCAGATTGTTAACAAAGGGGAAGAGTTCGGAATGATTAAATTTGGTAGCCGTTCGGATGTGTTCGTCCCGATTTCTTGCAAGTTGCTTGTTAAAGAAGGGGAGCAGGTTTACGCAGGGGAAACAATTTTAAGCGAGATAAATAAATGAAAAAGTTTAATCTTTCCAAAGCCATTATTCCCAATTCCTTTACGGCCGCTAATTTACTAAGCGGATTCTTTTCGCTTCTTTATTCGCTGAACGGGGATTACAATATTGCCGGAATCCTAATTTTAATTGGCGCTGTATTCGACGCGGTTGACGGACTCGTGGCTCGGCTGGTTGGCACAAGCAGCGTTTTTGGTGTGGAATTAGATTCCATTGCCGACGTTGTTACCTTTGGTGTAGCCCCGGGTTTTTTGATTTATTCCACTTTCCTTAAGTCACTTGGAATTTACGGGGCAATATTAAGCTCGTTTATTCCTTTGTTCGGCGCTTTCCGCCTTGCAAGGTTCAACACTCAGGTAGAAGATTTAAATATTAAAATTGATTTCCGCGGGCTCCCCATTCCCGCAACGGCTATCATCATTGCAACATTTGTACTTTCGTTTTACGCCGATAATATTGACCCCCGGAAGTTCTACCTAGCGATTGTACCCGTCATTCTTATTCTTTCGCTGCTAATGGTTTCAAATGTTCGTTACGATTCGCTTCCAACGCTTGGCAAAAAACACATTCGTATTAAATGGTTTTACTTCCTCCTTTTTATTTTGGTTATTGTATTGGGGCTTTTAACCATTAACGAACTTTTACTTTACATTTTTGGCGGATTTGTTCTGTTCGGTTTATTCCGGCAAATTTTTTACTTCCTTTTCCCTTCTAAATTTAAGATTGAAAATAATTCGAAAGGAGATTGATTTTGTTTAAAGCGATTGTAATAATACGAAAACGCCCTAAAATACTTGATCCGGAAGGCAAAGCCGTTGAGCAAGGTGCTAAACTATTGGGCTTTAACAACGTTCGTAATACGCGAATTGGCAAGTACGTGGAATTTTTTGTTAATACTGAAAATAAAGAAGATGCTGAAAAGGAAGTTTACGAATATTGTAACAAATTGCTTGCCAATCCGATAATCGAGGATTTTGAATATCGGCTGGAGAATGTGGAATGATTAAATTTGGCGTGGTTGTTTTCCCCGGCGCAAATTGCGATTACGACGCTTATTATGCCGCTAAAAAAACTCTTGGACACGACGCCGAATTTTTGTGGCACAAATCCCGCAGTTTAAACGGCGCCGATGTAATTATTTTACCGGGTGGATTTTCATACGGCGATTATTTGAGAGCGGGGGCAATCGCAAAGTTTTCTCCAATTGTCGAGGAGATTATTAACTTTGCCGAAAGGGGAGGCATTGTAATTGGCATCTGCAATGGTTTTCAAATTCTGCTTGAAATGGGTTTGCTGCCGGGTGCAATGTTAAAAAATAAATCCCTTAAATTTGTTTGTAAAAATGTTTATATTAAAATTGCAAGTAGAGATAATATTTTTACGAATAAAATAACGGAAAAAAACATTCTTAAAATTCCGATTGCTCATGGCGAAGGGAACTATTTTGCCGATGACGATGTAATAAGTGAGTTAAAAAAAAATTCGCAAATTGTGTTTCAATACTCGGACAGTGGAGGAAAAATTACGGAAGAAAGCAATCCGAACGGTTCGATTATGAATATAGCGGGAATAACAAACAAAAGGAAAAATGTGCTGGGGCTAATGCCTCATCCCGAAAGAGCGTGCGAGCCGTTGCTGGGAAGCGGAGACGGCGCGCTTATATTTAATTCCGTAATTAATAATTTAATTAAATAAATTAAGAGGTTACAAAATGTTTGGAAATGTCGGAACGCCTGAAATTCTTTTAATAGTATTGGCAATATTGATTTTGTTTGGCTCGAAGAAAATCCCCGATTTTGCTCGCGGATTGGGCAAGGGAATGAAAGAATTCAAAAAGGCGTTGAAAGAAGTGGAAGAAGACATTAAAATGGAAGAAGAGGAAATTAAAGAAGCGGAAAAGAAACTCGACAAATAATTTTAATGTTTTATTCTAATCTTTTTGAAAAAAGAAGAAAAATATTAAACGGGGAGATTTCTTTAGTAGAGAATGTTAGTTCTTTCCTTGAAAGGATTGATTCTTCCTCTGAATTAAACGCGTTTAATTCGGTTAATGAATTGGCTTTGGAAAGCGCTCGGAAAGTAGAAGAGAAAATAAAGGCTGGCAAAGCCAATAAATTAGGGGGGATGGTAGTTTCGGTTAAGGATATCCTTGCGGTTAAAGGGCTTCCGATGACTTGCTCTTCCAATTATTTAAAAAATTACAAAGCGGTTTACACGGCAGAGGCAGTAACAAGATTGGAAGCCGAGGACGCAATAATAATAGGCAAAACCAATTGCGACGAATTTGCAATGGGTTCGTCGAACGAAAATTCGGCTTTTGGTCCGGTATTAAATCCTGTGGATGTTCGGCGAACGCCGGGCGGTTCCTCGGGCGGCGCCGCGGTTTCCGTTGCCGCTAAACTTTGCGACGCAGCAATCGGAACAGACACGGGCGGTTCAATTCGGCAACCGGCGGCTTTTACGGGCGTGTTCGGGCTTAAGCCTACTTACGGACGAGTTTCGCGTTACGGGCTTACGGCTTTCGCTTCTTCGTTCGATTCAATCGGTCCTATTACTTCTAACGTAACTGACGCGGCGTTGTTGCTTGAAGTACTTGCAGGAAGGGACGGAAAGGATTCTACTTCCGCACCAGTGGAAGTTCCCGAATTTACACGTGTTTTGGATGAGGAAAGAAAATTTACAATTGGCATTCCGGAGGATTTGTTCAAGGAGGGCGTCCAGGAGGAAATTACGCTCGCGCTAAAAAGTTTAATTAAATGGTGCGAAGAACGGGGACACTCGATTAAAGGCCTTATTCTTCCTC
>JALWSN010000484.1 GCA_027080245.1 Ignavibacteriales bacterium
TTTTTGTTTAGAAAAATTTTTTGAATTAGAAAGCTGCCAATTCGTTGATTTATTAGCGTGATAATTTTCTAATCTTTTAATCCAAATTTCAGAATAAATTTAATGGATAGCAATAGCGGAACATTACAGGCAGTAATTTAATGGGGTTTGGTAGCTTTGTAAACCCAAAATTAAGATGAATTAAAAGCGCTGATATTTTAAAAGTTTATTTTTATTTGTTTTGCCAAGAGCTGCGCAAGTTTTAGTTGAGTTAAACTTTTACTGTTCTATTGATTTTGTAAATTCCGGAATTAGAATTCTCTCGATGCTTTGTGCTTTCCCCGATTCGGAATCGACTTGCGCGAAGATTCCGCAAAGGTGTACGCTTTCCGTTGCCGTTTGGTACTTCTGAGGGGTCTGGTAAAGGAACCTGTTAATTGCCGCGTCGCTTTTCATTCCAATTACCGAATCGTAAGGTCCTGTCATTCCTACATCGGTGATGTAAGCTGTTCCGGCGGGGGTGATTCTTTCGTCGGCCGTTTGAATGTGGGTGTGAGTGCCAACTATTAAACTTACCTTGCCGTCAAGATATTTCATTAGAGCCAGCTTTTCGGCGGTGGCTTCCGCGTGAAAGTCAATAATAACAACGTTTGTTTCGCCTTTAATTTTTTTTAAAACCCAATCGGCGGTTCTGAATGGGCAATCAATAGCCGGCATGAAAGCCCTTCCCTGCAAGTTTAACACAGCGGCCTTCCCTTTCTGCGTTTCGGCAATGTAAAGTCCCTTGCCGTAAGTTCCTTTGGGGTAATTTTGAGGCCTAAGCGCTCGAGGATTTGTTCTTAAATATTCTTGCGATTGGTGTTTGTCCCACGTGTGATTTCCGCCGGTAATAACGTCTACTCCAAGGTTAAATAAAATTGTTCCTTCTTTTTCCGTGCATCCTTTTCCTTCGGCGGCATTTTCGCCGTTGGCGATGATTAAGTCCGCCCTGTATTTGCTTTTTAATCCCGGTAAGAATGTCTGGACAATATTTAATCCCGGCTGCCCAACAATATCGCCTATGAATAAAATGTTAATGTTCATTTTTCCTCTATTAAAAAATATTTAAATGTAAAATCTAAAGTTAGTAATTAAATAATTGGAAAGAGAGTAAAATATTTAATTGAACCGGAATTCAAAAAATCTTTAAGAAAAAATAAGTTCTTAAAAAATTATTGCTTCCATTAGGCGCTGAAATAATTATTTTTAGGCGTTTAATTAATTGGTATTATTAAATGCGATTAAAATCATTAAATATTTTTGAAGCCGAATACTCGGTTATTGATTTTGAGACTACGGGACTTTCACCTTCCAAAAACAGGATAATTGAAATTGGAATTGTAAAAATAAACAACGGAAAAATTACAGGTACGTTTAATAGTTTTGTAAATCCGGGATTTACCGTTCCCCCTTATATTACTGAGCTTACGGGCATTAGCAACGAGGATTTGCTTACCGCTCCGGCGTTCGAAGATGTTGCCGGCGAAATGCTTGAATTTATTGGAGATTCCGTAATTGTTGCGCACAATTATTCTTTTGACGTTAAATTCCTTAATACCGAATTGAAACGAGCGGGTTACTCGCCTGTTGCAAATCCCTTAATGTGTACTTTGCGATTGTCGAAGAAGTTGTTCCCGAATTTAAGAAGCAAATCGCTCGGGAATGTAGCTCAATATTTAAATATTAAACACAGAGACGTTCACAGGGCTTTGGGTGACGCTACTGTAACCGCAAAAGTGTTCTTGAAGCAATTACAAATATTGCGAGATGATTTTGAAATTGAAAACATCGAAGAGCTGATTTCTTTTGCGGCTCTTAGCAAAAAGCCCGAGTTTTTTATTATTAAAAAAAGATTGGCTAACGATTTTAATAGGGTGAGTTTCAACCCGGGAGTTTATTTGTTCAAAGACAATAAAGGGGAAATAATTTACATTGGAAAAGCAAAATCCTTACGCAACAGGGTAAAGAATCATTTTGCTTACAATGCGGTTTCAAAGTCAAAAGAAATAATCCGTCGAGCTAATAGTCTTGAATTTATTGAAACCAATTCCGAGCTAAGTGCGTTAATCGCCGAAGCCGAATTGATTAAAAAGCATTCTCCCCGGTTTAATGTGATGTTGAAGCAATACCCGCGCGCTCATTTTGTAAAATTGGAAAACGCCAATAAATTAGGGGGTGTTAGTGTAGTGTCTAAAATTGATTTCGACGGCAACGATTATTTCGGTCCTTATTCAAGCAGAGAAACAGCCGCTAAAATTGTGGAAATAATTAATGTTAGTTTTAAATTGCGCGAATGTAAAGAAAGAGAATTTAAAAAAGGAAGAGTATGCTATCTTTACGATATTGGAAGGTGCCTTGCGCCGTGTGTTAATGGTTCTATTCGGGAAGAATATTTTCAGGAAGTTGAAAAAGTTAAATCGTTTTTTAATGGAAACCACAAAGAAGTTATTGGAAATTTGATTTTTCGAATGAAGAAATTTTCCGACGAAAGGAAATATGAACAAGCCGCCGAAATAAGAGATTACGTTAATATGTTGCTAAACGAATTGGAAAAAATAAATACAATTAAAGAATCAATCAACAAAGCTAAATTGTTGGGCGTTGTTCGGGAGGGTTCTCGTCAGGATTTTTTTCTGCTTATCAATGGCAAAATAGTTTTTAAAGATGAAAATTTAAACGGCGAAGATGAATTTTTTACTACACTACGGGACTACTACACAGGCACAGTATCTTTGTTCAGACAAATTGAAAAGCCCGACATTGAAAGGCTCAAAATAACATTAAGTTGGCTTTCCAAAAATAAAACTAAAGTGAAATTATTCAACCTAAATGATTATTCATCTGAAAAGGAACTGTTTTTAAAAAGCTTCAAATAATTACAAAATAGAGAACGTTTAATTATTTTCTTTTTCTTATTTTTAAAATTTGAATGAACAAGTTTAACCGGAAGGGAAATGATTAGATTTTTAACGGCTGGAGAATCTCATGGAAAAGGACTAACCGCTATTATTGAAGGCTTTCCTTCTAATTTTAAAATCGAAAAAGATTTTATTAATTCGGAATTAAAAAGGAGGCAGCAAGGTTACGGAAGGGGCGGGAGGATGAAAATTGAAAGCGATGAAGCCGAAATACTTTCCGGCGTTAGGGGAGGAAAAACTCTGGGCTCGCCAATTTCATTATTCATTCAAAACAAGGACTGGCCTAATTGGCGGGAAAAAATGGATCCTGCTAACATTAAGAATAATGAAAAAATTACAATTCCTCGTCCGGGTCATGCGGATTTAGTGGGTTCAATAA
>JALWSN010000485.1 GCA_027080245.1 Ignavibacteriales bacterium
GTTGGTATCCAGCTGAGCAAACAAAAACGAAGGAAGAAATATTAAGGTCAAGAAATAAAAATGCTTCATTTGTTTATTTCCTTTTTAATTTTGCCTCTATTTTTGTAAACGCTTTTGCAAACGTTTCTTTTGTCGGTTGAAATTTAAAATGTTTTATTTCAACTTACAAACAATGCCGGAGGTCGGCTTCAAAGAAACAATTTTCTCCGCTGTTTTAAGCGGCACAACGCCAGCCTTTTGCTCGTCAACCAGAACTTGCCACTCTCCTGAAGGCAGGTTAAATTCTATTGTTTTACGCGGATTAGGATTAAACGCTACAAAAAAAACGTCCTCTCCAAAATGCAACAAATAACCGAAAGCTTTTTTCTCTTGTTTATGTTCAACAAATTTAACGCTGTCCTTATTGGCTCTTCTGAAGGCCGGGTAAGTTTTCCTTAATAATATTAAGCCTTTGTAATAATCCACTAATTCCTTATTAATTTCAGCGTGACTGTAGTTAATGTAATTTGTTTCATTATCTTTATTGTAACTATTGTGGTCGATTGTTCCTTTAAATTTGTCGGGAACGGTTTCGTTCCAGGGAATTACTTTTGACCTTGCAAACTCCTGTCCTTCGGAAATCATCGTGATTCCCCGCGATGTAAATAAAAACAATGCCGCTAACTTGTGTAGTTTAAGCTCGCGCGGGGTTAATTTCACAAGTGAATCAACGTTTCTAATTACTTCATTTGCACGTGCTCTTCCAACTGCAAGTCTAATGAAATCGCCCAAAGTGTAATCGTCGTGGGATTCAAGATAATTAACCGAATGCCAGTATTTCACAAATAATCCCGATTTGTAATTCAACAAAGTTCCGTTAACATAGTTTTCAATGCTTTTAATATTATTGTCGTCGTACCACTTATTAAAGATCCAGCCGAGATGATTGAATGGATTTTCGCCCTTAACTCCGTTCCGAAAGCGGTCGTTCCATGCGCCCCATCCTCGCAAGGAAAATCCCGTTGGGTCGTAACCGCCACCCCAAGGTTCGCACACAAAAACAACGTCCGGATTTATTTTACGCGCCTCGCGTATT
This sequence comes from Ignavibacteriales bacterium, assembly GCA_027080245.1. Lineage (GTDB taxonomy): Bacteria > Bacteroidota > Ignavibacteria > Ignavibacteriales > Melioribacteraceae > WFQV01. Next base: position 1,076 of record JALWSN010000485.1, read on the forward strand.
ATTTCTTCGAGGGTTTCCCAATCAATTAATTTGCCTAAATCGAATCTGAAACCGTCGACGTGAAATTCCTTCATCCAATAAAGAACGCTTTCAATAATTAAGCGCCTTAGCATTGGGGCTTCGGTTCTTAAATCGTTTCCGCAAAAACTTTTCGAAATAAATTCACCTTTATTATTTAACCTGAAATAGTAATACTTGTCGATTTGTTTTAAATTACCCACCTCATATTCGGACAAATGGTTGTAAACAACATCCATTATTACGCCAATTCCATTGCGGTGAAAAGCTTTCACCATGTCTTTAAACTCGTTCACCTGCCTGGCATCCGTTCCCATCCACACATTCCTTTTTAGCTTTTTCCAACTGGTCGAATAATAAGAAGCAGGCGCAAAAAAGTTTGAGGTCATGTATCCCCAATGATTTCGTTCGTAAGGGTTCCAATCATTGTACTTTGAATCTAATGAATCTTTGTAAGGCAATTCAAGATAGCCGTATTCCATCGTAGGAAGCAACTCGACAGTATTAACTCCTAATTTTTTAATGTATTCCAAACCTCCTTTAATGCCGCTTTCTATTAAGCCTTCGTAACTGCCCGGTTTGCTTGAGCGGGAAGTGGGATCCATCGTCATATCTCGAACGTGCATTTCGTAAATCACTAAATCTGACCAATCCCTTCGAATCCACGAATCGCCATGCCAATCGTATACATCCTTGTAAACTATTGCCAATCTTGGATTTTCGTAAGTAGTGTAAGTTGCGACGGCTTTTGCGTAAGGGTCAACGGCAATCGGAACGTCTCGTCCTAAAGAAATATCCTTGGCTGAAAAAACTTTAAATCCGTAAAACAATCCGTAGTTTTCCCCTTTTATTTCAGCTTCCCAAACTCCATCGGTATCTTTGGTCATACTATAAATATTTGGCGATTTGGAATCAGGAGTTTTAAATGTCACAAGTTCAACCCTTTCAGCCGAAGGCGCAAAAAGCCTGAAAAAGGTATTCCCGTTTTCAACAAACGAACCTAATTTTTTATTAGAATAAAATTGGTCTAATCTTTTTTGAATTTTAATAGCGTCCTGTGCCAGAGTTTCTTTAACGAACAAATCAACTCCCGTTAATTGATTAAATAATAACTCTCCTAATATTATTATCGAAAATAAAAGGGATTTCATTAACGCCTCTGAAAGATTTAATTACAAAAAATTAACAAAGGATAATTTTAGTAAACTAAAATATTGTTAGCAGCAATAATTGTCAGACTAAAAATAAAAAAGCCGAAGATAAAATCTCCGGCTCAAAAAGACAAAAACAAAAATATTACCTTCCCATTTCGTCGAGGCGTTCTTTTTTAGCCAATAAAGCGTCTTTGTCCTCAACATGGTTAGGATCGGGAACGCAAGCGTCTACAGGACACACAGCGGCGCATTGCGGTTCGTCATGGAAACCTACGCATTCGGTACATTTGTCCGGTACAATGTAAAAGAAATCTTCCGAATAAAATCCCGTCGCTCCGGAGGGAGCAGGATCGTCCGGACCGTAAGTCTTTCCGCCTAATTCCCAATCAACTCCGCCCTCGTAAATAGCTGTGTTTGGGCATTCGGGCTCGCAAGCGCCACAGTTGATGCATTCTTCAGTAATCATAATTGCCATCGTACTACTCCTTGAATTTAGTATGATTTAACTTCATTAATTAAAGGAATTTTATTTGCACGAATATCGGAAAAAATTTCATTAAAATCATCATCTATTTTATTAAATAATAATTTTATTTGTCCACGCAATTGATTAATATTCACAAAACAATAATTCGAAGGAAATCTTTCCAATTTGTCCAGGCATTTGGTTAATTGACTAACGCCGCCCTTTTTATTCCCGCTTGCCAGATGAAAATGCCCGACAGCAAGTTGAATTAACGCTTGGAGGAAAAGTTTCTCATCGCCAGTAGCATCCATCCACAGCTCCTCAAAAAAATCGTGAGCTTCGAAATAATTGTTTTCGTTAAATAATTTAGATCCCTTGGCAATTATTTCAAACGTGAGGTTCATTTTAGTTGCTCTAAAGAGTTACCAGCCACCGCTGGCGCCGCCTCCGCCGAATCCGCCTCCGCCGCCGCTAAATCCTCCGAACCCACCTCCACCAAAGCCTCCGGATGAACCCCCGCCAAAACCTCCGCCGAATCCGCCAAGGAAAATAAATCCGCCGGGTCTTCTACGAAAGGAGGAAAAAA
>JALWSN010000486.1 GCA_027080245.1 Ignavibacteriales bacterium
GCATTGTACAAATCGCCTGTTGTGGAATCTTTAATCAACGAAGCCATGTAAATTCTAAAAGTTCCATCTGGAAAGCGGGCAAGTTTTGGGTCGTTGAGCGAATGCACTTCAAATTCGGTAAAATCGTCGTAGCGAATGCAGGAATCGGGGTCTTTCACCCAAGACCTTCCGTTGTCGGTGCTGGTGAAAGTGTAAATGGTGCCCGTTCTCATTGCCGAAGAAGGCGCCACGCCGTGTTGGTTCATTGTAATTACTTTCAGATTCCCGTTCGGTAAAAGTATTCCGTTAGGGTCCCAGTAGCTTTTGTTTCTTCCTCCCAGTGTTGAATCGTTAAAAATGTTGCTGTGATAGCCTCCGAAAACCATCCCGGGCGCGTTTTTGGGCGAATAAATGCTGCGGGCGTTGTCAATGCTTCCTGCAAGGTAAACAAACATAATGCCCCCGGCGGAATCCTTGAAAGCGGTGTAATAAACATTGGAGCTTGTAATATTATCATTTGCCGGGAATGTAAACAAAGTATCGCTTTCTTTTTTAAAAGTAAACCCGTCGTGCGAAACGCTCCTTTGCAAAATAGCTTTGCCCGTGGTAGAATTGTAATTTACCTCGAATTGAATGTAATCCCCATTGGCTATTCTTAAAGTTCTTAAATTGGGAAATTTTGTGATGTCAACATGTTTGAAATTCAATCCGTCTTTGGCAATGTAAAGCTCGGTGGAAGTTTTTTTGTGAACGTAAAGAAAAACTTTTCCCGAATCTGAAACAAAAATTCCCGCCATGGAAGCGCTGTCGACGCGCGTTCCTTTGTCGGGGGTAAAAACAAATCTGCCTGTTTGCGCAAACGTTTGCGAGAAGCAAACAAGCGCGGCTAATAAAAATAATTTAACTTTACTCATAAATCGCTCCTTTATTTTATTAAAGATTGTTTTTGCTTTTTTCAACTTGTTGTCCGCAATAATTTATTTCATCAACAGCATTTTTTTAGATGAAAAATAATCGCCCGCTCTCAGCGTGTAGAAATAGACTCCGCTTGGCAAATTTGCCGCATTGAACTTGACCGAATAATTGCCCGGTTTTTGTTGCTTGTTGACGAGAGTTTGAATTTCCCGCCCTAAAACGTCGTAAATCTTTAGCGTTACGAGTAACGAACCATTCTTTTGCATTTTAGTTACCTTTTGAGGAATTGAATATTTGATTGTGGTTTCGGGATTAAACGGATTGGGGTAGTTTTGTTTCAGAGTAAAATTAAAATGCGGATTCATATTGTTCTTAACGGAAACAGTCGTCTTCTTCTTAAATTCAATTAAAGCTACGTTCATACTTTTCAGGCGGAATGCGGAGGATTTTTGCGGATGGGAAACCCCGCCGTTTTCGTTGTTGTTTACGAGACGGTAAGTGATTTTAAAATGATTAGTGTCCACCGTAACATTTTTAATTTTCAAGCTAAATTCAATTGGATTGTCCGTATCGACGTTGCTTACAAGCAAAGCGTAATTTCCTTTTCTGTCTTCCGCCGCCAACGCCCACAAGGAATCTTTCTTACCCAAAGTCGAGAAGTTCTTCGTCTTAAGCAGGTAGGGATAATTGTTGTAAAGCCTTGCGAACAATTTAAAAGCGTAACCCACCGGTTTAATTGTGCCTGCGGAATCCCCGTAAACCAATCCGCTTGTTAATGCGTTCGAAGAACTATTTAAAGGTTGGTTTGGGGCGGAGGAGGGGTCGTTCGCCCTGTAATAATAGGCTCTTTTCGTGTCGGTCATCTGCAGATTCATCCAAACGGCGCTTAATTTTGCGGAGCCTTCCTGTTTGTTGAAATTTTTATTAATAACAGCCGCGGGCAATTGCGTGGGATTTTCGCCCAGGGAATCCGTTTCCACTTTGCTCAAATAATAAGCGTCGCAAATCAATTCCGTTTTTTCGAAAAATCCCGTTCCCGCCCATGGCACGAATGAAAACAAATCCGTTCCGTTCAGCAAATGACGCATGTTTTTACCCCCGTCGTAGTAAAAAGACGGCGAAATGTTGAACAAGTGCCAGCCAATCCAGTCGGGCTTAATGTTATGTTCGTACAAATAATTCAAAAAGTCTATTGTTTCCAGAACTTTCGGGTTGCTCGTCTTTCCCGTTGCGACAAAAATTGTGAACAGAAATCCCGGTCCGCCGATCTTTAACTTTGGAAAGGCGGTTTTAAGCGTGTCGTAAAGTCTTGCCCAAAAAGATTCGAATTCTTTGTCGCTCCTGTCCCAGAAAGTTTTGTTGGGATATTCAGTCCACAAATCCAGATACTCAAAAGCCCCTGAAGAACCATTCCAATGGTAGTATCTGTCCACCACCTTCTTTGCTGCGCGGATGTAATTGTCTTCTTCGTTTTTTCTGGGACCTTTGTAATCATGGTTTCGGATTCCGCATTCATATTCGCCGCCGATTCTAAAAAACGGTTCGAACCCGCCGGCAAGAATGCTTTCGAAAACCGAATCGCTTAGTGACCAGTGGTAATTGTTGGAGTCGGTAGGATCGCAGCTCCAGCACGGATACGTTGAGCAACCTCCGCAATTAAAAATCCCTTCCATGTCCAGCGCGTCGTTGTAATAATCGTTGTTTCGAATGGAAGTAATTCCAATGGATTGCAATTGTTTCGTAATGTCAATAGCGTTTGAATTGTAGGGCGGAAGGGGTCCGGAAATTACGCCTGACAAAGGCATTACCAACGAATCGTTGCTTGTGTTTTCTGTAATTTCAACATTAAGCGTTTGCGCTGTAAAGGAGGCGCTAAAGAAAAAAAGAACAAATAAAGTAGTAAATGTTTTCATTAAAACCTCGGCTTGTTGACAAAAAACAATTTGATTGAGCAGGGTTATCCCCTGTGCTTTTCAATAATATCGAAGATTATTGAATTTTCTTAAGGGAAGATTCAAAAAAAATTTTTAAGCCTTCTTCATTTTTACACTTGTTAATTTTGAAAAAAATTGAATTCAAAATAACATTTCATTTTTGTTAAGGAAATGATTTGTCTCATAGAAAAATGTAATTTCCGAATGGCTATTGTTTAAGGTTCAAACAATAGTTAAATGGGTTCTTTAAGCCTTCTCCGGAAAATTGACAGAGTAAAGTTCAGCCACAGCAGCGTCCATTGAGTTTTCATTTCCGCGAAAGCTTTTGGGGAGGTTTTCAATTCAAGGGGGAGTTTTAAAATAAAAAACCCGGAACGAACTTACGCCCCGGGTTAAAATAAAATCATTTTGCCTTTTTAGAATTTTATTTTCATTTTCTTTTTCTTCACATAGTCCAGCACAAATGGGCTTGCGATGAAAACTGAAGAATAAGTACCTGTAATGATACCAAAGAATAATGCAAAGGCAAAGCCGCGCAGAACTTCGCCGCCGAAGAAAAGCAGAACCGCTACGACGAACAACGTCGTTAACGAAGTAATTATTGTACGGCTCAAAGTCTTGTTAATCGCTTTGTTCATGTTGTCTTCCAGTGGAGCGGTCTTGTGGATTTTAATATCCTCCCTGATTCTGTCGAACACAACCACGGTATCATTAATCGAGTAGCCCACTAACGTAAGGAACGCCGCAACAACATCCACGGATATTTCAAGATTCAGGAATGAAATAACTCCGTAGAACATCGAGAACAATCCCAATGTTATCAGCACGTCGTGGAACAAAGCCACAACAGCACCCGTGGCAAAAACAAATTTGAATCTGAAACCCAGGTAAATTAAAATTACCAACAAAGCCAGAACAACCGCAATTATTGCGTCAACTTTCAGCTCCTTGCCAATCTTAGGACCGACCTTGTCCTCCTTCAGCACTTTAAAATGATTGTCGGGGAAGTATTTTTTAAGTCCAAGTTCAATCCAATCGGAAATTCCGACCCTTACAATCATTTTCTTGTTTTCTGTCTCCTGGGAAACATGTCCAGTCTGGAAACCCGCCTTGAACAGCTTGTCAATCATTTCGTTTGTAACTTTAGGAGAATCGAAAGCGAAAGTTACGCTGCTTGCCGTCGTATCCGTTACGGAATATTTTACGTTCGGGGCAATTTCTTTAATTTTATTTTCAATAGCTTTAACAATTTGCGGGAAAATTTTCCTTGGAATTTGTTGAAGTTCGGTTCTCAACAAAGCCCCGGTATCTCCGCCGAAAGTTTTAACTTCCACTTTGCCAAGCCCTATTGTGTTAATTTTTTGTCTTACTTCGGAAATGTCAATTTTCTTTTCGAACTGCAATGCAATTTCCGAACCGCCTTTGAAATCGATGCCGAAAGCCAATCCACGGAAAATCATACTAATTATCCCCAGACCAATTAGCGTCCCTGAAATAGCGTAAGCCATTTTCCTCTTTCCTAAGAAGTCGAAATTAATGTTGCGGAACGGGTGGCTTCTGCCGCCTATTGTAATTTTCATTCCCTTGTAAAGCATGTATTCAAAAATCACTTTGCTGATTACCAGCGAAGCAAATAAACTTGAAATAATACCAATCATCAGCGTAAGAGCAAAGCCCTGAACGGGACCGCTGCCGAATTGGTAAAGAATAATGCCGGTAAAAAACGTAGTGATGTTTGCGTCGAAAATTGCAGAATAAGAATTTTTGAAACCGCTGTCGATGGAAGCCCGGACGGTCTTGCCCGTCTCAAGTTCTTCCCGGATTCTTTCGTAAATAATCACATTGGCGTCCACCGCCATACCAATGGTGAGAATAATACCTGCGATGCCCGGCAGCGTAAGCGTTGCGTGGAACGCCGCCAGAACACCCATGATGAAAATAATTACGAACAGCAGCGCCAAATCCGCTACGGCGCCGGAGCGACGATAGTAAAGCACCATGAATATCGCTACGATTAAAAATCCAATTACTGTTGAATTAAATCCTTTGTGAATTGAATCCTGCCCCAAGGAAGGACCAACGGTCCGTTCCTCAATAATATCTACGGGAGCGGGCAAAGCGCCTGCTTTAAGAACAATTTCCAAAAGCTTCGCTTCGTCCATGTTGCCGATGCCAGAAATTTGCGAACTCCCCGAAGGAATTTTCTGCTGAATTACAGGGGCGGAATAAACGTAGTTGTCAAGAACAATAGCACAGCGTTTTTTAATATTTGCACCGGTAATTCTTGCCCACTCGCGCGCGCCTTCGGAATTCATTTTCATGTTCACTATTGGGGCGGTCGATTGCGGGTCGATTGTCGCAACCGCGTTTGTAATTACGCCGCCTGTAAGCTCGGCTTTTTTGTTCACCATGTAGAGCTTGTAATATTTAATTCCGTTTTGCGTTAAAACCGGTTTTGCCGAAAATAAAAATTCAACGTTGTCGGGAATTACTTTTTTTACTTCGGGTCTGTTTAACAATTTCATTACTTTGTCGCGGTCCTTCTCCTTAACAAAGGCGTCGGGATAAGGGCTGCGAGGGTTAACAATTGCTATTGAATAAAAAGGGTGTTTTTTGGCGAACTCTTCCTGCGTTAATTGTTTCGTTGAATCCTGTGCGGAAGTATCCGCATTGGTAGTGTCCCCCAAAGAAGCCGCAAGAACCTGGTCTATTTTGTTCATTATCGGAATGGCGAAGGAAGCGTCCTTAACAAGCTTGAATTCAAGCAGAGCGCGCCCTTGCAAAAGTTTTTTTGCTTCCTCTTCTTTGGAAATGCCGGGCAACTCAATAACGATTCTGCGGCTGCCTTGCTGCTGAATGCTCGGTTCTGAAACGCCGTATTGGTCAACCCTGTTGCGAATGATTTGAATTGCACGCGTTACTGCGTCTTTTTCCTGGTCCTTTAATTTCTTAATTATTTGGCTGTCGGACTCTCTAATAGAACCGAAATAGCGGCTCAGCCTGATTTTATTTTCTTTTAACTTTCTAACAATAACGTCTACAAGATCTTCGTTCGAAAGCTTGGTCTCGTTTTCTGCTTCTTTTATTAATTTTTTAAATGTTGCGTCGGGATCTTTGGCTAATTTTTCCAGTAATTTCCCCGTGTTAACCTCCATTACAAGGTACATTCCGCCCTGCAAATCCAGCCCGAGTTTAATTCTTTTTTCGCGAGCCTTTTGAAATTCCTTATTGTAGCTATGGATGCTGTCCTCTTTCGCGAGGATAATGCTGTCCAGCTTAGTTCTTGAAATATTCGGAACGGCTTGTTTTAAGCTATCGCGCACATGCTCCAAATAAGCGGAAATTTTCTTGTTGTTCTGGTAATCCTGATAGGTAGGGTACAACAAATAAATACTTAAAGCCACAAAGGCTAAAATAACAATCAATCTGAATCTTAATTCTTTCATTCTCTTTTCGTTATTTAATTATTAAAATTGATTTTTAAACAAGAAGACAAATATAGAGACTCTATTGAAAATAATCAATGAACCAAAACCAACGCCAAGGGGAATGCCTTCAAGTAAAATTTTGGCGATGCGCAAACAGTAAAAGAGCCGCTTAAAAAGCGGCTCGTTAAATTTACTCCCTAACGACCCAAGTTTTGACGGTAGCCTCCACAGAAGGGTAAACCTTCACGGCAACGTCGTAGATGCCGAGTGATTTAATAGGCTCTTTTATTTCAATTTTTCTCTTGTCGATGTCGAAACCTTTTTCTTTTAAAGCGTCGGCAATCATCTGAGCGGTAACGGAACCGAAAATTTTGTCTTCTTCGCCAACTTTAACAGGAATTGAAACCGATGCGCTGGAAAGTTTTTCCGCAAGCGCTTTAGCGTCTTCCAGAGCTTTGGCTAATTTTTTGGCTTTTTGTTCTTTTTCCACTTCCAAAGCGCGAATGTTTCCTTTTGTGGCTACGGCTGCAATGTCGCGAGGTATTAGAAAATTTCTTGCGTAACCGTCTTTAACTTCAACGATATCGCCTATTTTGCCTAATTGCTCGAAATTTTTTCTTAAAATTACTTTCATTTCAATTCTCCAATTACTTCATGGCTTCAGAAACGTAGGGCATAATAGCAACTTGTCTTGCTCTTTTAATAGCTCTTACCAACTCTCTGTGTTGTTTAGCGCTCAAGCCCGTAATTCTACGGGGAATTATTTTCCCTTGGTCGGTAACAAATTTTTGCAGAAGTTTTGCGTCTTTGTAGTCGATGTAGTCGTTAATAACTCTGCGAACCTTTTTTGTTTTCATTATTTATGTACCTCTAATTATTTTCGTCGTTAATTAAACTTTGCTCGTCGTCTGAAAGGAATTTGTCGAAAGAGTTTTCCTCGAAGCTTCCGGAATCTCCAATGGGCTCGTCTTCTTCAATAGTTTCAGCTTCTTCGGTAACGTCGTCTTCTCCGTTCGTATCTGTCTTACTAAATTTATTAAGGAATTGAATTCTTTTAGCCTTAATTTCTACAATTGTCCTGCTCTTGTCGTCTTCCGTTTTAAACGTTCTGCTTTGCAGTTCTCCGTCGATAAGCACCGCGCTGCCTTTTTTAATTCTGTTACGGCAGCTTTCGGCAAGTTTGTTCCACGCCACAACGCCAACGTAGCAAACGTCTTCCTGCCATTGATTGTTGTTGTTCTTAAAGCGTCTGTTCGCCGCAATGTGAAAATTTACGACAGGCGTGTGGTTCGAAGTTTCCCTGAAAACAGGGTCCTTAGTTAAGTTCCCGGCAATTACAACACTGTTCAGTTCAGGCATTTTTAAGTCAGCCATTACGTCTCCTCCAAGCTAATCTTTAATTATTTTGTTCCTTGGTTTCTTCAGTAATTACATCTTTATCGTCAGCGTTCGAAGATTCTTCTTTTGATTTTTGGTCGAGTTTACTGTAATAAGCCAGAGCTTTTTTATCTAATTTAATTGTCAAATACCTGATGATTGTTTCTTCGAGGGAGAAGAATCTCTCGATTTTAGCGATGCTTTCGGAGGGTGCGGTGTAACGCATTACCAAAAAATATCCGCTCTTACTTTTTTGAATAGGATAAGCTAAACGCCTTCTTCCCCATTTTTCTACCGCCGTAAATTCTCCGCCGTGGGATAGTACGGTTTCCTTTACGCGTTGAATTGCCGCTTCAATTTGTTCGTCCTCTAATGCAGCAAGAAATATTACTACGCTTTCGTAGTTATTTAGTTTCATTTTTTCCTCCCTTTGGTCTTTTGGCCCTTCAAATTAAATGAAGAGCAGGGTTTAAAAATATTTTGGTTTGCAAATATAACACTATTTGAACATTGCCGCAAGAAATTTCAATAAACTTCGAACATCCCGTTTCCATTAAAGGCAAAAGGATTTCGATTTAATGTTTGTAGAACGTAAAAAACGCTTTCCCCAACAATTAAACCTTTAATTAAAGTTCGACTTTGAGGAAGTTTTAATAAATTATTTTGTTGAATCCGCGTCTTTGGTAATCGGGTACGTAATAATAAGATTCCTCTGCAAATCGCATTCTATCGTTTACTATTGTAAAGCGTTCGCCATTTAATAATTGCTGCGCTTTGGAAACCCCGCCCGAAAGTTGTTTTTGGTTGATAATGTTCTTTTTCTTCCTCAACACCTCTTTTGTTTCCAAACGTTTCTCTTTTAATTCCGAATGTTTCTTTACATAAACAATTTTAGGAGGTTGCGAACGATTGGTTAAGTTCCTTTCAGGACTCGAAACTACGCTATTATTAATGTAATTAGCCGGTTTTTCTTCCCTTTTAAATTTTGAAATCAAATAAGAAAGAACTATAACCACAAATAACAAACTGAAGCCAATCGCCAAACTGTACCAAACTATTTGAGTTAAATTCATAAAATCTCCATTTTTTTTATTCTTCTGCAAAACCAATGCCAAGAATTTGTTGTTATTTCTCGTTGAAAAGAAGGGGTGGCTCCGGGCTCGATGTATTATTTTGAAAATTGGTTTCGAACTAATACACATCCCGTCGGAACAATTCTCTTCACGGGGTTGTTAAGGAAATGATAATTATTTTAATTTGACAAGCTTAATTTTTCGTCGGCTTTGTTTTAAATCACGCAATAATTTCGAGAAAATAATTTTATTTGTAAATAAACATTATTATCTTTAACTTTAGAGTAAAGGAGAGGACAGAAATGGAAATAGAAGTATTAGATAGAAGCAAATACCTCAAAGGGCTTTTAATTTTAGCAAGGAAGGACAATCAAATCACTTCGAGCGAAAGAGAAATATTAAAGAAAGTCGGCAAGAATTTAGGTTTCGAGGAACGCTTTATTGAAACCGCAATTAACGAAGCTTTGGATAACGAATATTTAACCGACGAACCGCCAATGTTCAGCAACGTTTACGCTGCGGAAAGTTTTATTAAAAACGGAATTTTACTCGCCTCAGTGGACAAGCGTATCGACAAACGCGAACTGACCTTCCTGATGCGCGTAGCAAAGGCAAACGATATTGGCGAAGAAAAGCTACGAAAAATGCTACTCGAATTCTGCAAACCGGAAAACATCGACAGTTCTTTTCTAACCGAAAAATTTGTAACCGCGGAAAAAGAAGCGGCTGTAAATTGAGGCGTTAAAATGAGAGAAAGAATTGAAGTCTCGCTTGGCGATATTACCGCCTACAATGTAGACGCCATTGTGAACGCCGCTAACACAACGCTTTTAGGTGGCGGAGGCGTGGACGGCGCTATTCATCGCGCCGCCGGACCGCAACTTCTGGAAGAATGCAAAACGTTAAACGGATGCCCTACCGGGCAAGCCAAAATTACCAAGGGTTACAACCTACCGGCAAAATTTGTGATTCACACTGTTGGACCTGTTTGGCATGGCGGGACAAGCAACGAAGATGAGCTACTTAAAAGCTGTTACTACAATTCGCTCAAACTTGCCGTAGAAAACAATATTAAGACGATTGCCTTTCCCTCAATAAGCACGGGGGTTTACCGCTTCCCATTCGAAAGAGCCTGCAGAATAGCAGTAAATACCGTGAAAGATTTTTTAGAAAAAAACCGCTCGATTGAAAAAGTAATTTTTGTTTGCTTTAGCAATCCGGATTACTTAACCTACCAAAGAATAGTAAAAGAAATAATTGGTTAAGCCCATTAATTAAAAACTTTTCAAAAAAGCTTTTTAACAAGAGCGCGTAAAACCGACTTTGTTTTTCAAACTTTTAAAGCAAAGGAAAGGGGAAAATTCCGAATTGGAATTCTCCCTAAATTACTTAAGCAAATTCGTTAAGGAAATATTTAGGCGTGAACTCTTCGTTCGTCGAGCGTTTAATCAAATCAGCCCAATGGTAAAGGGCGCCGGGCGCAAAAAATTTTTCCCTTAAAAAATCCCCCGCTTCCCTTCTACCCCAAAAACAAGGGGCTTCGCTTACTTTTCGTCCGGTTAATTCAGCCAAAACATTGTACAACTGAGAAGCCAGCAATTCCCCAAGCACGTAATTTTGGTAGTAGGCAGGGTACAAAGCAATGTGAATTTTTGCCGCCCAATCCGCCTTGACTTCCCTTTCCAGCCGCGGTAAACGCTGATATTTATTCGCTAATTCGTGCCACAAATCGTTCAAACGCCCGTCGGGATTAGCGTAAAGCTCTCTTTCGAAATTAAAAACCACAAGCGCCCATCTTACAAAAACAAGCAATTTTGTTTTTAACAATTCACGAACTGTTCCCCCTCTATTTTTAAGCTCTTCGGGCAACTCACCCTTTGCTCGCTTAATAAATTCAGGGTTCTGAGCCATTCTCTCGAACATCATTGCGATTGCCTCGGTAGTAAAAATGTGAGCGGGTTCCCGCACTAACCATGGCAATGAACGTGAAATAAATTTGTCGTAAGCCGCGTGCCCGAACTCGTGAAGCATTGTTGAAGCCCACTGGAAATTAGGCTTAATGTTGCAAACTACTCTTACGTCCCCAGCCCTGTCGATGTTCGTGCAATAAGCATGTTGATATTTGTTTTCCCTTTCGTAAAGATCGCTCTTTTCCAAAATATCGTCGATTGGCAATCCTAAACTTGCGTAATATTCGGCGGTTAATTTTTCCAGATTAGCCGACTTGTAAAACGAATCCAAATCAACGGAAAAAACTTGCGGCGGATTCTGGAAAAACCTGTCCCCGTAATGCCAAGGCATTAGCTCGCTTTCTTTAATATTAAATTTTTCAGCTAATTTGTTGTCAATCCTGTATTTGATTTTTTGAAAAGCCGGTAAAGTTTTCTTGTCGAGATTATTGAACAACCGTTCAATAAAAGCGGGCTCAAGCTCGTTTAATTTTAAGCTCATCTCGAAAAAATTAGCGTAACCCAACTCCCGCGCCGCTGTGTTTCGTAAATTTACAAGTTCAAGTGCGTCGTCCTTAATTTCCAATCCTACTTCTTTACTTGCTTCCCAGTATTTTTTTACTTTTTCGGAATCGTTTGATTCTGCAAGAACGGCGTCTATTTCGTTGTCGGTAACGCTTGCGCCGTCTACATTAGCCCGGAACGTAGCGTATTTCTTCTCCAGTTTTGCGGAAAGTCGGACGATGCTTTCCATTAATTCCTTATCGTATTGGCGGCGTGCAAACGTATTAAATAAAATTTGCGCGATTCTTTTTAATTCGGGTTTTTGCAAGACTTCCCGTTCTAAAAGTTCTTTCAAATATTTGAATTTAACTTTGTCCGAATGATAATTTTCAAATTGAAGCGAAAACTTTTCGGCAAGCAAATAATAAGAATTTTCACCCGTTACGCTTGCGTTGAATTCGGCAAGATTTAATTGTTTCGTAAGCGGCACAATTTCTCTTTCGTATTCTTCTACGAAAGAAGCAAACTCTTTTTCAGCGTTTGTATTATTCAAAAAGCCCCTCGTCCCTTAGCAAAAGCAAGATTCCGTGCTGAGGCACAATTACCATTTTTTCTCCGTCAATTTCCAAATCAACGGCGTCCTTTTTCAAATAAAGAGCGTAATCGCCTTCTTGCGCCTGTAGTGGAATGTATTTTGTTGATTTGGTTTCTTTCCACGGCTCGTCATCCTCGCCGGGCGAAGCTACCGGGTAACCCGGACCAACTTTAATTACGTAGCCCGCGTGAACTTGCTCCTTTTCCCGTACGTTCGGCGGCAGGTACAAGCCGGAGCCTGTTTTCTTCATGTTTTCTTCGGGCTTGATTAAAACTTTGTCGCCAACTACAATCATCTTGTCCGTGTTTAACATCTTTCCTCCTCGGTTAAATCAAACAACACTCGGCAAATCCGAAATCGTTAAATTATTTTTTAATAAATTTGTTCCCTAAAATATTCAAATATTTTTTAAACAAAAATTTACTCTTATTATTAAAAGTCCGTTTAAGAAACTTGAGGATTAGATGAAAAATATTTTGGCGATTGCCGTTTTTATTTTAACCCTGTTGTTATTGACCGTTAACGCCCAGACAAAGAAAAAGCCCTTAAATTACAGGGCTGAATTCGATAGCCTTTCCGCGCTGAAAACTAAGTTGTCGCTCGAAAAAAAGAACTTGAAAAAAGAAATTGACAGCTTGACGGCTTATTCCGAGCATTTGGACACTTTGATTGAACAATGCCGCCCGATTATTTTCCGCAGAAAATACGGAGCTAAAATTGGCTCGCGCATTGCAATGAGACAAATTTGGAAAGGAATGACTACCGGAATGTTAAGGGACAGCTGGGGAAAGCCCGACAGGATTACTTCAAAAAAATATTCTTACGGTAGATTTACGCAGTATTATTACGGAAAAATTATTTTCTTCTTTAAGAACGGAAAGTTAATTGCGTGGGAAGAGAGGAAACGTTAACGTTTCCTCTCTTTTATTCTTCCCATTTCAAATAATCGTCTTCGCCCGTTAGTTCCTCGAACCTTCGTTCAATTATTAAATCTTTATTTTTAATCCTCTTTTCAATTGATTTTTTAAGTTCCGCGA
>JALWSN010000487.1 GCA_027080245.1 Ignavibacteriales bacterium
CCTCAGATTGAGCCTCAAAAAGAAAATGACAAAATGGAATACGTTAAAGTAAATCCGGATTCAACAGTCGACGTTACCGCCTTGAAAGAAGCGCTTAATCCCGCCGTTTCGGTTGTTTCCGTAATGCACGTCAACAACGAAACGGGAGCTATTAACGGACTAAGTGAAATTGCAGAGCTGAAGAATAAATTTAATTTTCTTTTTCATTCGGATGCGGTTCAAAGTATTGGAAAAATAAAAACCGACGTAAAAGAACTTGGTTTGGACGCATTGAGCGCTTCTGCTCACAAATTTCACGGACCCAAAGGCGTTGGGTTTGCTTACGTTAAAAATCAAACGCCGATGCAGGCTCTAATTTTTGGCGGCGCGCAGGAAAGGAAACGCCGCGGCGGAACGGAAAACGTGGCGGCTATTGTGGGAATGGCTGAGGCTGTAAGAATTTTAAGCGAAGAAATGGAAGAACAACTCGCGCAGGTTGAAAAAATTAACAAGCATTTTACCGAAGCTTTGCGGTCGGATTTCAAGGATGTGAAAATTAATTCTTCCGCAAATTCAATTCCACACATTCTTTCAATTACTTTCCCCGACGAATTTTACAATGGCGAAGCCGAAGAAATGTTAATGTTCCTCGACGTAAACGGCGTGGCGGTTTCGTACGGCGCGGCTTGTTCTTCCGGCGCTCTTGCTCCGTCGCACGTAATGCTGGCTATGGGGTTAAGCGAAGAAGACGCGCGGGGAACAATCAGGTTTTCTTTCAGCCATTTTAATACCGTAGAGGAAGTTGATTATTGTCTTAATGTGCTGAAACAGCTCGATTTGAAATTCCACAAATAATTTTTACTGTAGTTGTTTTTTAGCGAAAATTGGTTTTACGAAGCTCCTGCATTCTGCGGGATGCATCCCGTAATTGCCGAAGAAGGCTGAGCAGAAAATCGTCGGGCTTTCTTTGTAGGGTAATTTACTCTTTGTTCAATAACGTCAGGGCTATTCTACCGCGCTCCACGTCGGTCTCGATTATTTCAACGGAAACAACGTCGCCAACGGACAAAATTTCAAGCGGGTGCTTTACAAATTTTTCGCCCATCCGTGAAATGTGAATCAGTCCGTCCTGCTTAACGCCAATGTCAACGAACGCTCCGAAATCCACGACGTTCCGGACGGTTCCTTTCAGAATCATTCCCTTTTGCAAGTCCTCGATTTTCAGAACGTCGTCTCGCAAAATAGGCGGAGGTAATTCTTCGCGGGGGTCGCGCCCGGGTTTCAGGATATTTTCCACGATGTCCTCTAAGGTAGGAATTCCAATTTCCAATTCCGCCGCAAGCTTTTCGAGCCCGTAATCATTAACGAATCGTTTCACGGCATTTCCGTTAGCCCCAATTTCATTGGTCGAAACGCCACAACGTTTCAAAAGTTTTTGCGTTGGCGCGTAGGACTCCGGATGGATGAAAGTATTGTCCAAAGGATTTTCTCCGCCGGGAATTTTTAAGAACCCCGCCGCTTGCTCGAAAGTTTTTGCGCCAATGCCCGGAACATTTTCCAATTCTTTTCTGTCGCGGAAAGCGCCGTTTTTTTCGCGATAAGCGACGATTGATTTTGCCAGGGTTTTGTTCAATCCCGAAACGTAAGAGAGCAAGGAGACGGAAGCAGTGTTTAAATCCACGCCCACGTAGTTAACGCAACTGATAACGACGTCGTCCAATTTTTTGCGAAGCAATTTTTGATTAACGTCGTGCTGGTAAAGTCCGACGCCAATGGATTTAGGGTCAATCTTAACCAATTCCGAGAGGGGATCGAGCGCGCGCCTTGCAATGGAGATGTTGCCCCGCATGGAAGCTTCCAAATCGGGGAATTCCTCGCGAGCCACATCCGAAGCTGAATAAACTGACGCGCCGGCTTCGTTAACCACAAGGTATTTGCAATTTAATTTTTTTTCTTTGATTAATTCCGTAATCAAAAAAACCGTTTCTCTGCTTGCCGTTCCGTTGCCAATGGCAATCAAATCGACCGAATATTTTTTAATTAATTCGTGAATTTTTTCTTTTGCTTCTTCTTTTTTGTTTCGCGGCGGATGCGGGTAAACGGTAACGCCCTCGAGGTACTTGCCTGTGAAATCAATCACCGCCACTTTCGAGCCGCTAACAAAGCCGGGGTCTATTCCCATTAGCATTTTGCCTTTGATTGGAGGTTGAAGCAGGAGTTGCCTTAAATTACGTGCGGACACGTCGATTGCATGCCGTTCGGCCTTTTCCGTAAGGGTTTTGCGCGTTTCCCGTTCGATTGAAGGGAAAATTAATCTTTCTAATGCGTCACGGGCGCAATCGTTCAAGATGTTCTCAAACACAGTTGGGCGTTTGCCAAAATAGTTCCGGTAGACTTTGCCGATTAAATCTTCTTTGTTAAATTCAAATGAAATTTGCAGAAAGCCTTCCCGCTCTCCGCGGTTAATTGCAAGAATTTGGTGAGGTTTTAATTTGCGGACGGGGGCTTTAAAATCGTAGTAAATTTCGTAAACATTTTTAGCGTTGGTTGGCTTGTCGGCGTTCTTACTTTTTTGCGAAACAAGGAGAGCTTTTTCGCTTAATATTTCCCGTACTATTTGGCGCGCGTCCGCCGAATCGCTAATGTTTTCGTCAATAATGTCGGATGCGCCTTTTAATGCTTCCTCCGGCGTTGAAACGCCCTTTTTTTCGTCGACGAATTCGTTTAATTTTTTTTGAAAGTCTCCTTTGAAATCGGGGTTATTCAAAATAAAATCCGCCAGCGGCTGCAAGCCTTTTTGTTTGGCTACGCTGCCGCGGGTTTTTCTTTTTGGCTTAAAGGGAAGGTAGAGGTCTTCCACCTCGCGTAATTTAAGCGCGGAAAGAATTTTTCCCTTCAGTTCTTCCGTTAGTTTGCCTTGCTCTTCGATTGTTTTTAGAACGGTGACTTTACGGCTTTCGAGCAGGGTTAAGTAATCAAATCTTTCCTCGATGTTCCGCAGCTGTTCTTCGTCCAATCCGCCGGTTTTTTCCTTACGGTAACGCGCGATGAATGGCACCGTAGCGCCTTCGTTGAACAAGGAGATTACGGTTTCCACTTGGCGCTTGTTTAAGCTAAGTTCTTGCGCTATTTGTAAAAATAGGTCCATTAAAACTCCAAAAATTTAGAGTTCAAATTACGTTTAAAAAAAGTTAGACTTCAAGTTGAAAAAGAGGGAGGAATTTTTAAGGAGAGCACATCTGACCAGAACAAATTGAATTGCGATGCATTTTGAGCAGAAGCGTGTTACAAAA
>JALWSN010000488.1 GCA_027080245.1 Ignavibacteriales bacterium
GAATGTAATACTGTCAATTCTGCCGATTACCTTTTTAGCAAAATCGTCAATTCCCACTTTAACTTCGCCTTCGGTTGTCAGACTTGCCCAGCAATGGCAGTCGGAAACGAACACGCCGCCGGGAATGGCAAACTCGGTCATTTTACCCGCAGTTAAATTTTCGATGTTTGTAATGTGAACTTTCGGCTTGGCTTGTTTCTTTAGTTTTTCTTCCCTTTTAATTACCAGCTTTTTTACAAATTCAAGGAGCTCTTCTTCCGTAAAAGGTTTCTGGACGTAATCCATTGCGCCGTATTTCATTGTCTCAACGGCTGTCTCAACTGTGGCGTAGCCCGTAATTATTACAACGTCAATGTCGGGGCGGAGATTTTTTACACCTTTGGTTACTTCCACGCCGTCCATTTCGGGCATTTTCAAATCGGTAAAGACAAAGTCGTAATTGTTTTTTTGAATCAGTCCCAATGCTTCCTTACCCGTTTCAACCGTGTCCACGGAGTAACCGTCGAGCACAAGAATTTTACGGAAGCTGTCGAGGATTACGGGTTCGTCGTCAACGCAAAGGATGCGGGCTTTCGGATTAGGGACTTCCGCACGTTTCAAAGTTTTGGATTCCATTGAAAAATCCAATTGCAGGCTTTCTTCAAGCACCTTCTCGCGTTCTTTCTTCAACTTTTTCTGTTCGGCTTTTTGCATTACCACGCGGATGATAATATCTGCTATTACGAAAACGATTACCGCTAAAATAAATAGCGCCATTTTATTCTCCCTTTATTATTGTTCAAAATTTGAACTAAATTTCATGTCCGCACGTATCCCAAAACTTCCGTTCGTATTCGAGGTCTGTGGGGATTACCTTGTAAACCCAACCGTTGAAGAACGGGTCTTTTTCCAGTAAAGACGGTTCGGTCAAAAGCCGTTCGTTCCTTTCGATTATTTTTCCGCTCACGGGTGAAATGAACGGATGTTCCACATCTTTTTCGTCGATTATTTTCAGGCAGCTTTGTCCTTGGTAAATATTTTCGTCCGCCTCCAAAAGTTCAACTTTTTTTACCGTTTTAATCGTCCGCAAATAAAGGTCAATTACTCCGACGATTGCCGTTCCTTCGGATGTCAAATTCACCCAGCCGATATGACCGAGTTTAAAATATTTCGATGGACAGGAGACGAAGTAAATATTGTCGTCAGTTTCCAACGGGGATTGTGCAAGCACTTTTTCAACTATTTGTGAATATTCCAATCCCCTGTAAACGGCACTTAACAATTCTTCAAACGTAAAAGGTTTGGGTAAAAAATCGAGAGCGCCTTTTTTTATTGCCTTCACGGAATTTTCAAGAGTTGAGTAGCCCGAAATAACAATAACCGGCGTTTTATTATTTCTACGGTTTAGTTCTTCCAAAAGTTGAAAGCCGTCGAGCCCGGGCAGCATTAAATCGCAGATGATTAAGCGGAATTTTTCCTTCTCCAATTTTTCAATTGCTTCTTCCGCCGTTTCAACCGTTTGGACGGAAAGCCCTTCCGTCCGGCAGACCCTTTCGATTGCCTCGTTAATCACGGGCTCGTCGTCGATTGCGAGTATGTCAATCTTTCTCATTTTACACCGGTATTCTAATTCTAAATTCCGTTCCCTTGCCTACTTCGCTTTGCACCGTAATAGTGCCGTCGTGGTTGTCGATAATTCCCCAAATAACCGAAAGCCCCAAACCCGTTCCTTTTTGACCTTTGGTGCTGAAGAACGGCTCGAAAATTTTATTTAAGTCTTCCCGCTGAATACCTTTGCCGTTATCGGAAACAACGATTTCGACGTAATCTCTTTCGCCCACGTCGTCGAGAGCTTTCCAGCTTTCCCAATTGCATTCAAAGTTGGTACAGGCTTCAAAGAACCCGTAAGGCGGTACTTCGAACCTGAATATTTTCGAACCGCAAACGGGGCAAACTTTTTCTTGAGAAATCAAGGAGGCGTCGCATTTGGGGCAGGCAATTTCGGCGTCTTTAATTATTGCCGAAGGCGGATTAAGGATGTGCCTGTGCTTTCCGTAAACCGGGTCAAAATTAATGTAAGCGATTTTTTCGCCCGACTTTGCTTTTAGCTTGACCGTGGGCATGCCTTCTATTTTTATTTCGTTGTCCATTAAATCGTGGCGTTTGGGGCAGACAGCGTTTTTAATTTGGGCAACGCCTTTCGGTGCAAGACGAATAAGCGAAGTTTTGATTTTTACGATTCCTTTGTCCTTGTCAATTGCGTCCGCTGCGTTAACGAGCAAGTTAATAAACACTTGTTGAATTTGATTCGCGTCAACAGTAACCGGCGGGAGGTTTTCGGCAAGTTCTTTTTGAAGTTCGACTTTTTTAATTGCCAACTGGTTTTTTACAACTCCGATAGCCGTTTCTGCAATTTTGTTAATGTCCGCTTTGCTCTTTTTAGGGACGGACTGCCGTGCAAAATCGAGAAGGCTTTTAACTATTTCCCTGCTTCGTTTTGTTTCCTTAACAATTACTTTTAAATCTTCTTGAATGTCGGGGTAGTCTTTTGTTCGTTTTAATAAGAAACTACTGTAAGTTAGAACTCCCGTTAAGGGATTGTTTATTTCGTGTGCAACTCCGGCGGCGAGTCTGCCAAGAGACGCCATTTTGTCCGACTGGAACAACTGCATTCTTGCCTGCGCAAGTTTTTTAGTCATATTGTTAAACGCCCTTGCGAGCTGTCCGAGTTCATCTTCTCCCAAATCCTTAATCGAATAGTTCAAATTGCCGGAGCTTACTTCCTTTGTGGCTTCGAGCAATTCGTTGACGGGCTTGCCGATTAGTTTTCTTACGAGGAAAGCAATTATTGCCGCAAGCAAAAGTATTGAAACAATTGCGAACACAATTAAATTTCTTTCCGCCTGCTTCTGCGCTTTTTCAACCTCTTTGAGGCACATTGTAATATCCAGCACGCCCAATACTTTTTGCCTTTTTGGGTGCACGTGACAGCTTGCCTGCCAGCACGACGGCTCGTTGTAAATGGGGGTCATTATTCCGAGAATGCGGGACGAGTCCGGGTGCAAACGGAAAATTCTAATCCGCTTGTGAACGGAAACTTTAGCCAAAGGACGATGAGCGCTGTGGCAAGCGTAGCAGCCCTCGGCTTTTTTGTTTACCGCTTTCCCGATTAATGTTGTGTCGCTCGAATAAATTATTTTGCCCTGTTTATTGAAAACCCGGATGCTTTTAAGGCAAGGTTCTTCGGCAATGGTTTCAATCATACTGCGCATTTGTTTTCTGTTGTTTTCC
>JALWSN010000489.1 GCA_027080245.1 Ignavibacteriales bacterium
ATTTATTGGGAGTTTACAAAGCTCTTTCGGGCGGTAGATTAATTGACTGGTCGGCAATTAACCCCGACCCAGGCGAGTCCGACTTTTCAACCGTTCCGGAACAAAATGTTATTGACAAATTCGAAGGAACAAAAGTTAATATGTTGCGTAATTTAAACAACGTTGCGCTCGAGTTAAGCCGGTTGAGGTTGGGAATAGAAGTTCGGAAATATTTCACGCTGCTGGCGATTTTTTTGTTTGTCTTCGAAATGCTTTTGAGTAGGAGCACTAAAAAAGAGCTAAATGAAATTAAAAGTTATTTAAAAGAATAAGTTCAAAAAACGAACAATTCAATATTTGAAATGTTCAAAAAATGAATAGTTCGAGAATTGAAAAACATTAAAATGATTGAAATTAAAGAGGAAAAAGAAAAGAAAGAAAACGCAATAATTGTAGGGGTTAAAATCGGAACTGAATCCAGACAGGCGGTGGAAAGCAATCTTGACGAGCTTGAACGCCTTGCTGAGACGGCTGGCGCGAGGATTTTGTTTAGAGTTGTTCAATCCAAAAATAAAATTGATCCCGCTTATTTTATTGGAAGGGGAAAGCTTGAGGAAATTGCTTTTCTTGTGGAACAAAACGATGTTTCGCTGATTTTGTTCGACGACGAACTGAACCCCTCTCAAATTAGAAACATTGAAAAATTAATAAACAGAAAAATAATCGACAGAACAGGTTTGATTCTTGACATTTTTGCTTCACACGCTAAAACAAAGGAGGCAAGAACTCAGGTTGAATTAGCCCAGCTTGAGTATCTTTACAGTAGATTAACCAAAGCCTGGACGCACCTGTCAAAACAGGTGGGCGGTATTGGCACGAAAGGTCCCGGCGAAAAACAAATTGAAACGGACAGAAGATTAATTCGCGCGAGAATTAAAATTTTGAAATCAAAATTGGAAAAGATTGAATCGCGACAGATTACTAAAAGCCTTAAGAGAAAGGAATATTTTAAAATTTCATTGGTCGGTTACACTAACGCAGGTAAATCAACACTGTTGAATTTACTAACCGATGCAAACGTCCTTGCCGAAGACAAGCTTTTTGCCACGCTCGATTCTACCACAAGGGCCTACAGCATTAATTCAAAAAGCAAAATATTAATTTCGGACACCGTTGGATTTATTAGAAAACTGCCGCCTACGCTAGTTGCCTCCTTCAGAAGTACGTTGAATGTGGTTCGTCAGGCGGATGCAATAATTCATGTGGTCGACGCTTCTTCTCCTGCGCTGGAAGAACACATTGCCGTTGTTAATAAAACTCTCGAAGAGCTGGAGTCGAATAAAAAGCCGAGATTATTGGTATTTAACAAAATCGATTTGTTAAAGACCAAGCATGAAAGGTTTTTTTTGTTTGAACGCTATCCAGAAGCATTGTTTGTCTCGGCGGCAAAGGGCATTAACATCGGAAAGCTGAAGACAAAGCTTAAAAGTTTTTACGAAGAAAATCTGGGCGATTATTCTATCCGGTTAAACATTGAGGAAGCAAAAAAAATCGCGCAGATTCACAAATACGCCACAGTTCTTTCAACAGATTATGCGGACGACAAAGTTTTAATTAAGTTTAAAGCGAGCAAAAAAAATTATTTGAAGATTAAGAAAGGGAAAAATGAAGAAGTTAGTAATTGACGGGCGTAGCCTTGATTTAAACAAAATAGAGTTCTTTCTCAAACAATCGCCAAAGGTTGAGTTAACTGCAGAAGCGGTTAAAAAAATTAGAGCGGGCAGAAATTTAATTGAAAAATGGATTAACTCCGGCGAGGTTGTTTACGGCGTTACTACGGGCTTTGGCGAGTTTGCGAATGTAAAAATATCAGCTGAAAACAACGAGCTGTTACAGGAGAATTTAATAAGAAGCCATTCAGCCGGCGTGGGCGAACCGCTGCCATTTTTCATCGTTAAAACAATGATGCTGCTTAGAGCAAACGCCCTAATTAAAGGACATTCGGGAATCAGGCTCGAAACTCTCGAGTTGTTGATTGGTATGATTAATAATAACATTCTTCCGGTAATTCCCTCGCAGGGCTCTGTTGGTTCAAGCG
The DNA here is from genome assembly GCA_027080245.1 of Ignavibacteriales bacterium. Lineage (GTDB taxonomy): Bacteria > Bacteroidota > Ignavibacteria > Ignavibacteriales > Melioribacteraceae > WFQV01. The sequence continues at coordinate 2,078 of JALWSN010000489.1, forward strand.
GGGATTTAACGCCTCTTTCACACTTGGCGCTTGCAATGATTGGAGAGGGAGAAGTTCAAATTGTAAAAGATATTTACGAGCCCGTAAATCGTAAAAAGTCAATAAAATCAAGCTCTGCATTAAAGCGGGTTGGACTTAGCCCCGTAAAGTTAGGGGCAAAAGAAGGGCTTGCGCTTATTAACGGAACTCAAATGATGACCGCCTTCGCTTCTTACATTTGCGTTCGGGCTCGCAAGCTTGTTAAACTGGCGGATGTTGCCGCGGCGCTTTCGCACGAGGCGTTAAGAGGAACGGACAAAGCTTACGATTTAAGACTCCACAAGCTGCGCCCCTACAAAGGGCAGTTAAATTCGGCTAAAAACATGGCAAGGCTCATTAAAGGCTCTGAAATCAGGGCTTCACACAAGTCCGGAGACCCAAGAGTTCAGGATTCTTATTCCATTAGGTGCATTCCACAGGTGCACGGTGCATCAAGGGATGCGGTGAATTTTGTTTGCAAGCAAATAGAAATTGAAATTAATTCCGTAACGGACAATCCTCTGATTTTCCCCGAACAGGGCGACCACATCGAAGGAGGAAATTTCCATGGTCAACCGGTGGCTCTTGTAATGGATTTTATGAAAATTGCTCTCTCGGAATTAGCAAACATTTCCGAAAGGCGAATTGAACGCCTTGTAAACGGAGCTTTAAGCGGACTGCCCCGCTTTTTAACCAATAACGGCGGGCTTAATTCGGGTTTAATGATCGCTCAATACACGGCGGCTTCGTTGGTTTCGGAAAATAAAACCCTCGCCCACCCGGCAAGCGTAGATTCAATTCCTACCAGCGCAAATCAGGAAGACCACAACTCGATGGGCTCGATTGCGGCAAGGCACTGTCTTAAAATTCTGGAAAACGTTGAAAACGTTCTTGCAATTGAGCTTTTAACGGCGGCGCAGGGAATTGAGTTTTTAAAACCGTTGAAGTGCGGCAGAGGAACAAACGCCGCTTACAACGAAATCAGAAAAATTGTTCCACCTATTAAGAAAGATCGAATTCTTTACAAGGACATTCAAAAAATCTTTAGGCTTGTGAGAAACAATACTGTGTTACAAGCCGTAGAAAAGGAAACAAAATTGGATTAAAGGTAAAACCATGAAAAAAAATAAATTCTTCTTCGTAATTTTTGCGTTACTATGTGTAGCGT
>JALWSN010000490.1 GCA_027080245.1 Ignavibacteriales bacterium
TTTTATTACCTTCCGTTTCAGCCTCGCTTCTTTCTCCGGCTTCATCTGCCTTGTTTTCGTATTCCTCGTTTTCTCCGTTCGTTAGTTCTTCAATTTTTTCGTTGTTTTCCTCTTCTTCATCCGGGTTCCCGATTCCTTCCACAATTTCCTTTTTTTCGGAATCCCCTTTTATTTCGGGGCTTTCCTCTGCCCCCGGTTGATTTTCCTCGGCTATTTCAGGTTTTTCTTCGCCTTTGGATTTTAATTTAAGCAGCTCGAACAATTCTTCCGAGGAAACAAAAACTTCCTCGTCGGGGTAATTGGAAGCTAAAGCGTCGTAATATTCAGTAAGCCCTTTTTCCATTAAGAAATACTTTAGCATTTTAATTACAATTGGTTTGGGATTACTTTTTTCGAGACTGAAAAATTCCTCAATTGAGTCGACGGCGTTTTTAACAAAAGTTTCCTTACCATCGGCAACGGCAATAGAATCAATCCTTTTGAGCAAATCCTCAAAGTCTGTTACATTCATTGAGTGAATTTTTTTCTTGGCGAAGTATTTCAAAAGCACCTTTTTAAGGAGAGGGTAAAAGTAAGCGTAATTCAACAGGTAAACCAATTCTTCCTTGGTTTTGGTATCTCCGTCTTCAAAAATAAACTTTGTAAGCGTCCAATTGGGACGGCACAAATAATGCACGTTGAACGCCACGGCGTGGTTGATTAACTTCGAGATGAAATCAAACGAGAATTTTTTCTTCTTCTTGATTTCATCGCCAATCAAGGAAAAATAATAAAGCGCCTTCTCGCTCGAATAATCGAAAGCGGAATTTTTAAGCAGCTTGTTCCTGTCCTCAAAAATCAGGAAATCGACTTCTGCGTGGACGTACTCTAGCAAAGCCGGGTGCAAATTTATTCCCTCCAATTGTTCAAGGGAAATAAATCCGCCCAAAGATTTTAACCGCCTTTGGTAGAAATCGTTAATTTGAGAAATTTGTTCTTCGAACATTGTAAAGATTTTAATTGTTTTAAATTCAATAATAGCAAAATAGAAACAAAAAATCCCGATTAATTTTAATCGGGATTTTTCGTGAAAAGAAATTAAAGTAAATTACAACTCGACGTTGTGGGACAACAGTTTAGCCTTCAGGAATTCTCTGTTCATTCTCGCGATGTTAACAACCGAAACTCCCTTAGGACATTCGGCTTCGCAAGCGTAAGTGTTCGAGCAATTGCCAAAGCCAACTTCGTCCATTTTCGCCACCATCTTTTCAACGCGTTCGTATCTTTCAATCTGTCCCTGCGGCAGCAACGCAAGATGCGAAACTTTAGCGCCCACAAAAAGCATTGCCGAGGAGTTCTTACAAGTGGCAACGCAAGCACCGCATCCAATACATTCGGCCGCCTCGATTGCCAGGGTAGCCGCATGTTTTGAAACCGGGATTGAATTTGCGTCGGGTGCGTTGCCCGTGTTAACAGAAATGAATCCGCCCGCTTGCAAAACCTTGTCCAAAGCAGAACGATCGACAATTAAATCCCTTACAATCGGGAAAGCCGCCGCTCTGAAAGGCTCTAACGTAAGCGTTTCGCCGTCCTTAAAATTTCTCATGTGCAATTGGCATGTGGCGGTTTTCGGAAGCGGTCCGTGAGGATGCCCGTTAATTACTATTCCGCAAGTTCCGCAAATTCCTTCGCGGCAATCGCTTTCGAAAGCTATTGGTCTTTTGCCCTGCTGCTCCAGCTCGTTGTTTAGTTCGTCGAGCATTTCCAAAACAGACGCGTCGGTTGAGACGTTAACTTTGAATTCCTCAAAGCCGCCTTCTTGATTGGGCCCATCCTGACGCCAAATTTTTAACGTTACATTTATGTGTCCATCGCTCATTATTTGTAACTCCTCTGGGTTAATTTTACATTTTCAAATTTAAGAGGTTCTTTGTGCAGTTCCCATTCGCCAACATTCTTGAATTCCCAGCCGGCAACGTAAGCGTATTCATCGTCTCTCCTTAGAGCTTCGCCTTCTTCGGTCTGGTATTCTTCTCTGAAGTGCGTTCCGCAAGATTCTTCTCTGTTCAAAGCGTCCTTAGCCATTAACTCTCCAAGCTCAAGGAAATCAGCCACTCTGCCCGCTCTTTCAAGGGTTTGGTTGATTTCTCCGTCCGTGCCGGGAATTTTAACGTCGTTCCAGAATTCCTCGCGCAGTTGACGAATCTCTTCGATGGCTTGTTTCAAGCCTTCGGCTGTGCGGGACATTCCAACCTTATCCCACAATATTCTTCCCAACCGTTTGTGAATGCTGTCCACCGTTTGCTTGCCGTTAATCGAAAGCAATTTTTTGATTGTGTCTTTTACGTTATTTTCAGCTTCGTCGAACTCGGGCGTATCGGTGGAAACAAGGTCGGGTTTTTCCGTGGCGAAGTAATTACCCAATGTGTAAGGAATGATGAAGTAGCCGTCTGCAAGTCCTTGCATCAGGGCGCTTGCGCCCAGCCTGTTTGCGCCGTGGTCGGAGAAGTTAGCCTCGCCCAGAACGAACAGCCCGGGAACGTTGCTCATCAAATGGTAATCCACCCACAAGCCGCCCATTGTGTAGTGGGGCGCGGGGTAAATTTTCATTGGCACTTCGTAAGGGTCTTCGCCGGTAATGTTTTGGTACATGTCGAACAAGTTGCCGTATTTTTCCTCGATTGCCTTTTTGCCGAGCCTTTGAATAGCTTCGGAGAAATCGAGGTAAACAGCTTCGCCGCCGTTAACGCCGTAGCCGGCGTCGCATCTTTCCTTAGCAGCGCGGGAAGCTACGTCCCTCGGCACAAGGTTTCCAAAAGCGGGGTATCTTCTTTCGAGGTAGTAATCCCGCTCGTCTTCCGGAATGTCGTTAGGATGTCTTGTGTCCCCTTTTTCTTTTGGAACCCAAATTCTGCCGTCGTTTCTTAAGCTTTCGCTCATCAGCACGCGTTTGGATTGAAGCTCGCCGTGAACTGGCAAACACGTGGGATGTATTTGCGTATAACAGGGGTTGGCGAACACAGCGCCTCGTTTGTGAGCGCGCCAAATTGCCGTGCCGTTGCTGTTCATTGCGTTGGTTGAAAGGTAAAAGACGCGCGAGTAACCGCCGGTGGCTAAAATTACCGCATGGGCGCTGTACCTTTCTATTTCGCCGGTAAGCAAATTACGAACCACAATTCCTTTCGCCGCTCCTTCGACGACCACTAAATCAAGGAACTCGCGACGAGTAAACAATTTGATTTTGCCTAATCCTATTTGGCGGTTCATTGCTCCGATTGCACCAAGCAATAATTGCTGGCCGGTTTCTCCGCGGGCGTAGAAAGTGCGTGAAACTTGCGCCCCGCCAAAAGAACGGTTATCAAGGTAACCGCCGTAATCCCTTGCAAACGGAACGCCTTGCGCCACGGCTTGGTCGATGATGTTGCTGCTAAGCTCCGCAAGGCGGTAAACGTTAGCTTCGCGCGATCGGAAGTCCCCGCCTTTAATGGTGTCGTAAAATAATCTAAAATCCGAATCTCCGTCGTTCTGATAATTTTTAGTGGCGTTTATTCCGCCCTGAGCCGCAATCGAGTGGGCGCGCCGGTTGCTGTCGTGATAAGTAAACGACATTACATTGTAACCCAATTCCGCCAACGTAGCTGCTGCGGATGCGCCAGCCAGTCCCGTGCCTACAATAATAACGGTGAATTTCCTTTTATTCGCGGGATTCACCAATTTCATTTCAAACTTGTGGTTAGTCCATTTTTCGGCTAAATTGCCTTCAGGAACTTTTGAATCTAATATCATAATCTTCTACCTCCCTCAGTGTACGAAATAAAAATAAATGGGAATAATTGCAAATCCCACCGCAAAGACGATAGCAAGGAAAGAGCCGAATTTCTTTACGAATGGGAAATATTTCGGATGATTCCAACCTAGCGTTTGGAAAGCGCTTTGGAATCCATGATTTACATGCAATCCAAGAATAATAAAAGTAAAAATGTAGAAAACCGAATAGTACGGATTTGCAAAAAGCATTACTACAATAGAGTAAAGAGAGGCGTCTTCGCCTGCTGTTTTAAATGCATACCAAAAGTTCACCAAGTGGATTAACAAGAAAATTAACAAAAGAACACCAAGGTAAATTGCGTTCCTTGAAGTAAAAGTTGTGTTTTCCGATGTGGCGTTTACAGCGTACTTTTCCGGCTTTGCTTTTCTATTTTCCAGCCAAAGCCTTATGCCATAGTAAATGTGGAAAATAAAAAACAATCCTAATACTATTTCCAAAACGTTAGTAATCAAGCCGAAGCTTTCCAACAGTTCTACGTAACCGTTGAACGATTTTTCCCCACCAAAAAGAAAATAATTCCCGATTATGTGTTCAACAAGAAAGAGTATTAGAAATAAGCCGGTTACCGCCATTATGAACTTTTTGCCAATAGATCGATTTAAACTTCGTGAAAGCCAGCCCATTAAAATCCTCCTAAATTAAATCTAGTGATTGGTTGTGTAAATTAAAGGTGTGATATTGAATAAGGTAATGTTTTTTTAACAACATCATTCTACTTAACTAAAGATTTTTGATACGGTAAAATAATTCTAATTCACTTAATATCAAAGGGAGTTCGAGTGTTTAAATTATTAATGATTGCTTAAATAAAATAAAATTCTCGGCTAGGCTTAGTTTAAATTTTGGGGTTTGATTTCCGGTAATTTCACATCTGTTCAAAATAAATTAAATCACAATTTATTTGGGACATCAAAAAGACGCAGCGAAAAAATTTTAAGGGATTGTTTTAGAAATTGAAGAAAAGTCTTCCAAATAAAAGATTTTCACGTTCTTTCTTAATTAAAAAAATATTTTTGACAAAAGTGGGTAAGTTGAAAATCACAAAAACAAACTTAAATGCAATAATTTTTTAGCTTAAATAGTATTAAATTGAAGTTTAATTTTAAATTTATTCGGTAAAAATGGACTCAAAACAAAAACGCAAGACACCCTTTTATTATTATTTGATTTTAATTTTATTTCCAATTCTTTTCTTTGTTTTATTGGAAGAGGGATTAAGAATTTTTAATTACGGCGACAACTACGATGTTTGGTTAAGGGTTTCAAAGACTAAACAAACTCTTAATCCCGACGTGGCGCGCAGGTATTTCAAAAATATTAAAAGTCCTCCTTCGTCAATTCAAGACGTTTTCGACGTTGAAAAAAAGAAAGGTAGTTTTAGAGTTTTTGTAATGGGGGGTAGCTCCGCAGCGGGCTACCCTTACATGCCGCTTGGCGCTTTTTCCCGCTACCTTCAACAAAGATTGCAACTTGTTTACCCGCAGACTAAAATTGAAGTGGTTAACGTTGCCATTACCGCCGTTAACACTTACACAATAAGGGATTTACTGCCTTACGTAATCGAGCAAAAGCCGGATGCAATATTGCTTTACGCGGGACACAACGAATTCTACGGCGCGCTGGGCGTCGGTTCAATGGAGTCCCTCGGTCGTTCGCGCAAAATAGTTAACCTTCTCCTCTACTTAAATAAATTCAAAACTTTTCAACTTCTTTCGGATTTAATTACAAAAATAAAAAAGGCGTTTGCTCCCAAAGGAAAAGTTTCCCACGGCACTTTAATGTCCCTAATGGCAAAGAATAAGTACATTGGATTTAATTCGGAAGTTTTTAGAGAGGGAGTAGAACAATTCAAAGGAAATTTGCGGGACATCATTTTAACCTGCAAAAACAATGGGATTCCGCTGGTGATTGGCTCGTTGGTTAGTAATTACAAGGGAATAGAGCCATTCGTTTCGAAAAAATTCAAACGTTATCCTGCCGCAAAGGAAATTTACAAAAAGGCAAAAATGGCAGAGCTACAAAAGTCTTTTATTTCGGCGGATTCTCTCTATCGGTTTGCCAAAGACCTTGATATGCTTCGCTTTCGCGCGCCTGAAGTTTTTAATAAAATAATTTTTTCGCTCGCCGGCAAATTCCACGTTCCTATTGTGAACATTGATTCCGTTTTTTCGGCTAACAGTCCGAACGGCATAGTTGGCAACAATTTAATGACAGACCACTTGCACCCAACGCTCGGGGGTTATTTTTTAATGGGCGCTGCGTTTGCCGACGAATTGGCGCGGTTAAAAATCGCCCCGCGCGGCGTTCGAGTAAATTACCCGCTAAAAGTAAGGGACAAGTTAACGCGGTTGAATTTCAAATTTTCCAAATTGGATTCGGTAATTGCCGAATACAGAATTAAAATTCTAAAGAATGATTTTCCCTACAAAAAACCGAGCGAAAGTATTCCGCTCAATAAATTGCTGAAGCCAAAAAGTTTTGTGGATTCCCTTGCGTTCGTTTTTCTGGAAGACAAGATTTCGTGGGAAAAGGCGCATCGTTTGTTGGCTAAAAGATATTTGGAAAGGAAGGACTACGAAAATTTTCTCAAGCAAATGGACATTTTGATTTCACAGTATCCGGTAATTACAAGCTACTACCAGACGGTTGTAAAAGCGCTGCTTGATTTAAAACAGTTCGACCGCTCGTACAAGTATTTCAAAGAGTATTACGAAATTCAACCAAACGCGTTTAATACAAAGTGGATGGGAATAATAGCCCTTTCTCACAAAAATTTAAAAGAAGCTATTGAAAAATTAACCGAGAGTTTGAAATACAAGGACGACGACCCGCAAGTTTATTACAATTTGGCGGGGGCGTTTGCATTAAAGGAAAATTTCGGGAAAGCCAGACAATTGGTTGCAAAAGCGCTAAAGCTTAATCCTAATTACGCTCAAGCCAAAAGGCTTTACGAAGAATTGAAGAACAAATAGTTTTGAAAGCCTTTATTAGCGGCGGTTGACGCCCGCCAAATTCGTTTTGGCTAATATTTTCAGGCGTAAAAGAATTAAATATCGCTTGTTACGTAAGCTCCGCTAATTTTTTGCTTTGTTTGTTTTTGCTTAATTTAGTTCACATGAAGAATCAGTTAAATATTTTAGTAGCTCCGCTGGACTGGGGATTGGGGCATGCTTCCCGATGCGTTCCAATTATTGAACTGTTGTTAAAACGCGATTGCAACGTCGTTATTGCCGCAGATAATTACGCCTACGATTTCTTGAAGAGAAGATTCCCCCGCTTGCAATTTGTTCGCCTCAAAGGCTACAACGTCAGGTACGCTAAAAAGTTTGTGGCTCTAAAAGTATTTTCCCAACTCCCGAAAATTATTTTCTCAATCGCGCGCGAGAAATTTCAGTTAAGCCTGCTATTAAAGGAGTTTAGCATTGACGCAGTCATTTCAGACAATAGATTCGGGCTTTGGAGCAAGTCCGCTTACTCTGTTTTTATTACTCATCAAATTTTAATTAAATTACCAAAGCCGTTGCGCTTGTTGGAAAAACCGCTCTACAAAATAAACAAGTTTGTAATTGAACAATTTAATGAATGCTGGGTGCCGGATTTTCCAGGAGAGACTAATTTAACGGGGGATTTAACCCGCCGCTACAAACTGCCGGCAAACGCTAAATTCATTCATCCTCTTTCCCGGTTTAGCCCTACACAATTGAATGTTACCCAAAAATATTTGTACGATTTTTTAGCCGTCTTTTCCGGACCGGAACCTCAGAGAACTTTGCTTGAAGAAAAAATTCTTAAACAGCTAAAAAATTCTAACGTTAAAGCCTGCATTGTAAGGGGAACGCCCGGTCAAAACGAAAAAGCGCTAACAGCTTCCAACGTAAAGTTAATTCCATTTGCCGACGGCGATGAACTGCTTCGGTTAATTTCTCAATCAAAAGTTTTACTTTGCAGGGCGGGCTATTCTACAATAATGGATTTAACAGTTTTGCGAAAGCCGGCTGTTTTAACGCCTACGCCGGGGCAAACCGAGCAGGAATATCTGGCAAAATATCTTGGAAGCAACGGCTTCTTTGAATTTGTTGAACAAAATAATATTTCAATTAATGAAATTATTTCCCGACCTCCCGCAGGAAATTTTCCCTTTGAAAATAACGACAACAAATTAGTAAAAATAATTGAAGAGTTTGTGGAAAGACTTAACAAAAAGCAAAAAGAAAATCAGGCGAGGCGATCACTTTAATTATTCAATTAACCGCGACGTTCGCTTTAATAATCATCGTTAAAAAACAAATCTTTGTTCAACAACGGAATAATTGCCATTAACACGCCGGTTACGTAAAGTTGCCGTCTGTTTATTACGTCTTTGGAAAAATAACCGACCGCGCCGTGACGTTGTTTTGTGTTCTTTTCGTTTTGCAATTCGTCCATTACTTCCCCCAATTCAATTCCCGCGAGCAATTTATTTACAATGCTTTGGGGCAATTGAAATTGAGGCGAAGTCCCGTAAGCCTCGCGTCCCTCTTTATCCACAATGCAAACGCCGCCAAAGGCAAACCAAAATCCGTACTCGTTCGAAATGCCTCCTTCGATTCCAACGAAAAAATCTGCGCCTAAATTTTTTTCTTTGTTTATTTCCAACAAATGAAAAGCGCGGTTTCTTGCGCCGGTAAAAGTTTCCTTACCTACAGGCTGTTCCGGAACGCCGGAAGGCGCTTTAATGCCTTGAACTTCCACGGCTGGGAAATATTTTTCGAACGCTTCTTTTACCGCCGCAATTTTAACGGGATTGGTTGAACCGCAAAGAACTTTAACGTTTTGGCTCAATTATTTCCTCCTTGCTTTAACGCCTGATTTTTTCAATTGAACAAACAATAAACGGCAATCTCCTGTAATGCCTGCAAATATTGGTCGATTAGCCTCTCAATCTCGGCAAGCCCCTATTCAATAACGTCGAAACCGGCGTAGGCTCTTAAAGGTTCGGGAATTATTATTTTTCCGTCCTCTGTTTGGTTGTTTTCCAGCAGGGAAACCATTAACCTGCTTGTCGCCAGACCTGAGCCGTTAAGAGTGTGAACAAATTTAAGCTTTTTGGTTTGACTGTCTCGGTATTTAATATTAGCCCGTCTCGCTTGGAAATCTTCGAAGTTGCTGCACGAGGAGGCTTCCAGCCATTTGTTTTCCGCCGGCGACCAAGTTTCCAGGTCGTAGCACTTAGCCGCGGAAAAACTCAAATCGCCCGTGGAAAGCAAAAGGACTCTGTAAGGAATATTTAACGCTTTTAAAATATCTTCGGCATCGCTAACAATTTTTTCCAATTCGTCGTAAGATGTTTCCGGCTTAACTAATTTTACCATTTCAACTTTGTTGAATTGATGAACCCGCAGAAAGCCTTTGGATTCGCGCCCGTACGAGCCCGCCTCGCGCCGGAAGCAGGCGGAATAAGCCACGTATTGAATAGGTAACTCATCTTCCGTTAAGATTTCATTCCTGTGTAAATTTGTAACGGGGACTTCGGCTGTGGGAATTGGAAACAAGTCGTCCTTTTCGGCGTAGTACATGTCGTCGCGCAGTTTCGGTATTTGACCGGTAGCGCGCATTGAATCGCTATTAACTAAAAACGGCGGGAAAATTTCCGTGTAACCGTGATTGGCAATGTGGTAGTTTAGCATGAAGTTAATTAACGCCCTTTCCAGCGTTGCTCCTTTGCCAACGTAAACGGGAAAGCCTGAGCCGCTAATTTTAGCGCCCCTTTCAAAGTCCAATATTTTCAAGCTTTTCCCCAATTCCAGGTGGTCCTTAACGAAAGGCTTTTTCTCAAAGTTGAATCCTTCCGGCAACCAACGCCTTACTTCTACGTTGTCCGTCTCATCCTTGCCGCGCGGCACGCTTTCGTGCGGAATGTTCGGAACCCAAAGTAAAAGCTCTTTCAACTTGGCTTCTACTTTTTTTTCCCTTTCGTCGAGCTCTTTGATTCTTTCGGAAACTTCCTTCATTTTAGCGATTGCTTCGTCGGCGTTTTTGCCTTCTTTTTTTAGTTTGCCAATTTCCTGAGAGGCTTTATTTCTTTGAGCTTTTAACGCTTCCGCTTCGCTCAGTAATTTTCTCCGTTCCTCGTCCAGTTTTAATATTTCGTCAACGTCCGCTTTTTCGTTTTTATCGCGTACCGCTTGTTTAACTATTTCGGGATTTTCTCTGATGAATTTTAAATCTAACATCGCATCTCCAATTTCTAAAAATATAGTTCTTGCTAAGCCCTTTGTTTATTGAGCTTTGTGATCATTAGCGCAAGATTGAGCTTATTTTACAACCACATTGTAAATTCTGTTCTTCACAAAAATTTCTTTTACTATTGTTTTCCCTTCGGTAAACTTTTGAACGTTTTTACTTTGGAAAGCAATCTCTTTTACTGTTTCTTTTCCCGCGTCAACTGGAATATTAATCGAGGCACGAACCTTGCCGTTAACCTGAACGGCAATAGTTACGGTATCTACGCGCAATGCGGATTCGTCCGCGTCAAACCAGACGGGCTTTTCGAACAACGAAACTTCGTTGCCTAAAAGCTGCCAGCATTCCTCGCCCAAGTGCGGCGCAAGCGGAGCAAGCATTACGTTAAAACGCAACAATGTGTACGCCTTAATCCCGTCGCTAAGTTCGCTTAAGTTTTTAGTTATTTCGTTTAACAACTCCATTAACGCGGCGACGGCTGTGTTGAAACCGAAATTTTCAATTTCATTCTGGTATTTTTTCAGCGCTGCGTTTGTTTTTCTGTAAACGCTCTTTTCGGCTTCATTCAATTTTTCTATTTCGTATTTTTCTTTGGGCGTTACTTTTTTTAGCAAGTTCCGGTTGTTTGTGAACAATGAATAAATCCTTTGAACAAACCTGTCGACACCAACAATGCCTTTGTCGCTCCAATCGCCGCCAAGTTCGTAAGGTCCCATGAACATTAGATACATTCGGAAAACGTCCGAGCCGTACTGTTCCGTAAAATCGTCGGGGTTCACAACGTTGCCTTTGGATTTGGACATTTTAGCGCCTTGATTTGTAATTGTTCCCTGATGAACCAATTTTGCGAAAGGCTCGTCGCTATTGACCAATCCAATGTCCCTTAAAAATTTGTGGACGAACCGCGCGTAAAGCAGATGCATCGTAGCGTGTTCCGCGCCGCCTACGTACATGTCCACTGGCGTCCATTTGTTAGCAAGTTCGGCGTCGAACATTCCCTCGGAATAACGGGAATTCATGTAACGCAAATAATACCAGGACGAATCGACGAACGTATCCATTGTGTCTGCGTCCCTTTTAGCCGGTCCGCCGCATTTGGGGCAGGTGGTATTTACAAAATTTTCGTTCCTTGCAAGCGGGGACGAGCCGTGCGGCTTAAAGTCCACATCGTAAGGAAGCTCCACGGGCAGTTGGTCTTCAGGAACGGGTACTTCTCCGCAGTTGTCGCAATAGACAATTGGAATAGGCGTTCCCCAATACCTCTGGCGGGAAATCAACCAATCGCGCAATCTGTAATTAACTTTCCTGCCACCAAATCCTTTTTGTTCAATAAAATCGGTTATTTTCTCCTTTCCTTCGTCGGACGGAAGTCCGGAAAATTTGCCCGAGTTAATCATTGTTCCTTTGCCGGTAAATGCTTCGGTAAGTTCGTCTTCCGGCGCTGTCCCTTCCTGAAGAATCACCTTTCGGATTGGAAGATTAAATTTTTTAGCAAACTCAAAATCCCGCTCGTCGTGTCCCGGCACCGCCATTACCGCTCCCGTGCCGTAAGTGGAAAGAACGTAATCCGCAATCCAGATAGGCACTTTTTCGTTGTTGATTGGATTAACCGCATAAGCGCCTGTAAACACTCCTGTCTTTTCTTTTACAGTAGAAGTCCTCTCAATTTCGGAAAGGGTTCGTACTTTTTCAATGTATTTTTCAACTTCTTCTTTTTGCTCTTCTTTTGTAATTTTTTGAACCAGCTCGTGCTCCGGCGCAAGCACCACGTAGGTAACTCCGAACAAAGTGTCCGGCCTTGTGGTAAAAACAGTAAAGCTGTAATCCGTTGAATCCACTTTAAAATTAATTTCCGTTCCAACGCTTTTGCCAATCCAATTGCGCTGCATTGCTTTGGTTCTTTCAGGCCAATCGATTTTGTCCAACCCTTCGAGCAATTCATCGGCATAATCGGTAATCTTCAAGAACCATTGAGTTAAATGCTTGTGAACCACCGTTGTGCCGCACCTTTCGCAAGTTCCGTCCGTCTGCACCTGCTCGTTTGCAAGCACGGTTTGGCAACTGGGACACCAGTTAACGGGCGCGTTCTTGCGATAAGCCAATCCCTTTTTGTACATCTGCAAAAACAGCCACTGGTTCCATTTGTAGTATTCGGGAACGCAGGTCATCATCTCGGCGTTCCAATCGTACATGCACCCCATGCGCTTAAGCTGTTTGCGGATGTCTTCAATATTTTTCATTGTGCTGTCGTACGGATGAATGCCCGTTTTGATTGCGTAATTTTCCGCTGGCAGCCCAAAGGCGTCGTAGCCCATTGGCTCGAAAATATTGTAACCGCGCAGCTTTTTGTAGCGCGCCCAGGAATCCGTCGGTCCGTAATTGTACCAATGCCCGATGTGCAGCTTTGCCCCTGAAGGGTAAATAAACATTACCAAGGTGTACAATTTGTTTTTCGCGTCAGTTAAATTTGTTTTGTAAACTTCTTTTTCTTCCCAATATTTACGCCACTTCTCTTCAATTTCTTTAAATGGATATTTCATTTTCTCTTGCATTTTAATTTTAAAATAGATTTGAAAATTATTAAAATAGAAAGGGTTAAGCAAGGAAAAGGAAATAAATGTGAAGAAAGTTGTT
>JALWSN010000491.1 GCA_027080245.1 Ignavibacteriales bacterium
TAGTTGAGTAGGAGAAAGCGTGAAAAGGGTTCTAATAATCTTACTGTTAGCTACGCTTGAAATTATTAAGGGAAACGTAAATCCTGACAAACATAAAAAATTGCTATTAGCAAAAATTAATAAACCTATTGTTTTAGACGGAGTGGAAGATTCCATTTGGGCACAAGCGGATTCCGCAACCGATTTTGTTGAGCTTAGCCCCTACCCCAAAAGCAAACCTTCGAGAAGGACGGTAGCAAAAGTTGCCACGACGGACGAAGCTCTTTACGCTTTAATTAAATGTTACGACAATCCAAAAGATTTGCAATTAACAAAGGGACAATTGGACGACAGAGGCGGCGACGCAGTTTCTATAATGTTGGACACATTTGGTGACGGGCGCACGGCGTACAAATTCGGTGTTACGGCTTCGAACGTAAGAAGCGATTCCAGATTGTTAGACGACGGGCGGAACAGGGATTACAGCTGGGACGGCATCTGGTTTTCCGCTACCAAAGTTTACAGTTGGGGTTACTTAGTAGAAATTAAAATTCCGTACAAATCAATTCAATACGACGAGAGTTTGTCCGAGTGGGGACTGGATTTCGACCGTTACATTCCGCATTTAAACGAAGACATTTATTGGAACGCTTACGAAGAAAACGAAGGACAAAGAATTTCAAAATTCGGCAAACTGGTTTTTAACGATTTTAAACCCAAAGTTCACGGGCTTAATCTGGAAATTTACCCTGTCGGAATCACTAAAGCGGAATTTACCGACGGTTCCCAAACTAAGTACAAAGCCAATGCCGGCGTCGATTTTTTTTACAACCCCTCGCCCAAATTAACTTTCCAATTAACTTTTAATCCCGATTTCGCGCAAGTGGAAGCCGACCCCTACGAGTTCAATATTTCCCGCTACGAATCTTATTATTCGGAGCGACGGCCGTTCTTTACCGAAGGAAGCGAAATTTTCAAAGCCTCGGGCAAACAGCAGAACACAGGTTTTTACAGGCCGCTGGAGTTGTTTTACTCAAGAAGAATAGGCAGAAAACTGCCCGATGGCTCCGAAACGCCTTTAATTATAGGCTCTAAAGCCTTCGGCAGATTAGGAAGTTTTGAATACGGCGGCTTGATTGCCCTGACGGGCGAAAAGTCTTACCAACAAAACGATTCGACGCTTACCGAACCTCGCGCTCTTTTCGGTGTGGCAAGAATAAAGAAACAAATCATGGGCAACTCCTCTGTGGGAATTCTTTTTGCGGGCAAACACGTTAAAAACCACAACTACGGAGTAATTGACGTTGACGGGGCGTTGCGCGAGTCCGACTGGCAGCTTGCATATCAGATAGCCCGCTCGTTCAAAGACGGTTCCGGCGGTTTTGCTTTTTCTTCCGGCTTTACTCAATTCAGCTCGAAATGGGCGACGCTGGCGCAAGCCCGTTACATTAGCGAAGATTTCGACGTCGAACAAGTTGGCTTTGTGCCTTGGATTGGAACGGCTAATTTTACCGTTGTTACCGGACCCCGCTGGGTTTTCGACAAAGGAAGCGTTAAGGATTTTATTGTATTTGCGGGCGCAAGCCTCGACTACACAAAAGAAGACGCTTACACCGACAGAGCTTTAATATTAGGCGCGAACGTTCAATTCAGAAGAATGTACGGATTGAATTTAATGTTTCAATCGGGCAAGTCAAAAGATCTGGACAAGGTTTATTACCCTTACAATTTTAACATTTCCTTTTGGACATTTGCCAATCCGGACATATTCGGAAGGTTTAACGCGGGATACTCGCGCACTTACAATTTTTCGCGGGATTTTGTTTCCTATTATTCCTGGGTGGGAGGATTTTTAAGATGGAAGCCTTCGAATGTTTTTAAAATAGGGACATCGTTAAACGTCTTTTTTGAAGGGGACATCGACGGTTCGCTTGCCGAAATCACTTACAATGCAAGGCCATTCGTCTCGTTTACGCCAATAAACAACTTAACCTTGAACCTTTACGTTGACAATCTATTTCTAAGAAGTTCGAACAAATTGGAACAAATGTTAGTCGGGTTTTTATTTAGCTACAACTTTCAACCTAAAAGTTGGATTTACTTTGCCATTAACGAAGTGCGCAACCGCTCTAGCCAATACGATTTAAACGGGAATTTACTACCGCAAAAGCTTCACACAGCAATTCGCTCGGCGGTCTTTAAAGTTAAGTATCTTTATTATTTTTAAAAACAAAATGTTAGAAATAAAAAAATTAGAACATACTGCAGACTTAGCTTACGAAATAAAAGGCGATTCACTGGAGGAGCTTTTCAAAGCCTCATTCCTTTGCTGGAAGAATGCGCTGTTAAACAAAGAGCCGACGGGAGTTAAACGCAATGAAGAATTTAATTTTTCCGAGGTCGGGCTTGAATCTTTAATGGTTGAATTTTTAAACCACTTCAATTTTCTTTTCTTTGTCCGCGGGGAATTGGTTCGGGAAATTAAAATAATTAAAATCAAAAATAATCATAAATACGTACTTACCGTAAACGCTGAAATTACAGGACTTGAAGAACCGGAGGTATTTGTTAATCAAGAAATAAAGGCTGTAACCTACCACCAACTTTCAATCAAAAAAGAAGGGGGAGTTTTTTCAACGCGAATAGTCTTTGACGTTTGACGTTTTTAATTTCCTGAACATTGTAATTAATTTAATGCATTAACCCTTTTTCGTTATTATCTTTGCAAAAAAGTTTTCCGTTTATGAATTCGCTTAAATATTTAAATAAATATTTTTTAAAGTACAAAGCAAGAATAGTTCTGGGGCTTCTCTTTATTCTGCTTTCCAACGGATTTCAAATTCTCATTCCGCTTCAATTACGTTCGGGAATAAACGGCATTCTTCAAAAAGCGCGCGTTGAAGAGATTGTCAAATATGCCGTTTATATTTTTATCGCTGCGGTTTTAAGCGGATTATTCAGGTTTCTAATTAGAGAAACACTAATTGTCCTTTCGAGAAAAATCGAATACGATTTAAGACAGGATTTGTGGAAGCATCTGCAAAGATTGCCGTTTAGATTTTTTAAAAGCAATTCAACGGGCAATTTAATGGCGCACGCAACAAACGACGTTGCAGCGGTAAGGATGTACCTCGGTCCGGGAATAATGTACTCAATAGACACGGCCACAAAATTTATTATCGTAATCTCAATAATGCTGAAACTTAATTGGTTGTTAACTCTTTACGTTTTAATGCCGCTGCCATTGCTTTCCTACTTTGTTTACTTACTGAGTAAGA
>JALWSN010000492.1 GCA_027080245.1 Ignavibacteriales bacterium
GAGCCTTCAGATGAAAACAATTCAATAATCAACGCTACGCCAATAATCACGGCGTAAAGCGCCGCCAAATGAAACTGGAACAGATAAGAATTAATAACGACAAGATTTATTGAAAAAATCCCCCAAATTTTCAATAATGTAATTTTGTTTGATTTAAATGAAAGGAACTCCCAAAAACCAATAGTGGCAATTAGTTCGACGAAAATTAAAAACGGAACTCCGCCAAGGTAAACCAGTAATAAAATCAAGGGGATTGCGACCGCGGAAACTATTACCCTTGTTGCCGTGTTACTCATCGGCGGCGTCCGGAGCTTGTTTGTTAATGTCTTCGATTATTGCAAGCGCATCTTGTGATTTAGAGGCGGGAACAATAACTTTAACGACAGCCAGATTTCCCACTGCCGGAAAGCTCGTGTCCTTTTGTTTAATAATCAAAGTTTCGATTCCGGCTCCTTCCAAATTTGCTTTGAGCATGTCGGCTTTGTATTCAGCATCGGTAGTGTAAACAATTGTCCAATCTTCCGACTCTGGATTTTCCAGCGAAGGCACAAGCGGCACATTGCATGTGGCGCAAGTTTTAACATCGTCGGGATATTCCGTTTTACATTTGGGGCAAATCATTTCCTTTCCTCCTTGTTATTGAAATATTTAATAGTAAACAAAATAAACAGACTGAAAACAATAAGCAAAAGAATAAGTTGAATTGAATTGCTAACAATATTAGCCGAATCGACAACGTTGGATTTTAACATGTCCGAATCGCCTAAAATGAAAAAGAGCAATACCGACACAATATTATTGGTAAAATGTAAGGAGACGGAAGTGGCTAAAGAATTGGTTTTGTAAACGGCGTAGCTAAAGTAAATTCCAAGCGCTATTAAAGGCAGTAATCCGTATGGGTTAAAGTGGTACAGCCCGAAGAAAGCCCCCGTAATTAAGGCGGCTTTGAAGGGCGTGGTTTTTAATTCAAAGCTTGTTTGAATAAATCCACGGAACAATGTTTCCTCGCACAATGCCGGCACAATTGCCGCCGCCGTAATTACAAGAATTCCTTCCGGCACGTTGCGCGCAGTAAGGAGCTGATTGTAAGCCCCTTCCACTATTAAATCCAATTTGTCCAATGTGGCTTTAATAGAATGAACAAAGGCGGATTTTTTAGCCAGCCAATCGAGAATGTAATTTTGAACGTAAAGGTAGTTTTGCAACAGCGGAATTAATATTGTCAATCCCAGAAGGAAAATTCCTACTTCGGCAATTTTTGCGGAACGAAATCTTATTGCAGTTGTAACGTCTTCGTAAACATAACGTGCCAAAAGCAACGCCGGTAGCAAAATGAACAAAAGCTGACTTGCTATTGTTAACAACCGCATTGCGTTCACGTCTGCTTTGTCGATGTTAAAGCCAAAAATAATTAACGTAACAACGCTGCCGCCAACTTGGTAAAGCAAGAACACGCCAACCAACCCAATGAACGCGGCTGACAAGGGCGCAATGTTTGGCTTTAGAGAATCCAAATTTTTTTCCATACTTTTATTTTTTCCTTCCGCCGGCTTTTCCATTTGTTCGTTTCAATTTTTTATTTACAACTCAGCACTCCTAAGAATAAAGAAAATGCTTGTCGCCGCCTATTCTTAGTTTAGCCTTACGATTAAAAACAATATTGCAAAGTTACGCATTTTTAATGTTTAATTCTTTTGGTAACAAGCAAGGTTAATTTTTTTGAATTTGGAAAAACCCAACAATAATAAAAGTAAGTAAATTAGCGGGCAAAATGCGGCGGCAAAAAATTAATTAAAAACTTGTGTCCCTATTTTGCATTCCAGGCAGCGGTTTTTAGAACAATAACTCCTGAATAATTCAACCATTCCCTGCACGTAAAGAGAACGGTGTATTGCATTTGTGAAATCAATATTTTCGGCAATTTCACGAATTATTTTGTTCTCGTTTTTTTGATTGTACTTAGTGAACATTTTAAATACTTTACGCGCCAGTTGGTCGTCATGAAAAACGTTGAAGTAAACGGAAAAGTAAGGAAGGAGTATGTTAATCATTATTTCGTCCACCCGATTGAACCCCACTAAATATTTAATTTCCACGTTCGAGTTGCCGTTGAACGTGTAATGATTTTTCCAATAACCGTCGGCTTTAATTAAGACCATTGATTTTAATGAATTAATTAAAACCGGAATCTTCCTGATCTCCGTTATTTTTTTTACCATTTGGGGGATTAAATCTTTGCGAATAATCCCTTCGGCAATTCTGCTGCCTCCTGCAATTCTAATTGTTGGAAAATTCCGTGGACGCAACCTGAAAAAGTGCCAATAGGATTTGTCGTAAATTTTGCCGTCGTAAATTCTTTTAATGTTAGCCCAATTTTCTTTAAGCTTGGCTACGTAATTGTTTTCTTGCTCTTCTACGGATTCGCCGTCGGGAATTAAACCGGCTATCCCGAACAAAGCAGCTTCGGCGCGGTATTTGAAATCCTCGTCGTCGCCTAATTTTCTCAGGAAACTTAACGGCGCGGAGCGGGCAAGCTTTAGCATGATGTTTTTGTTTTTCGAGTAACCCAACGCTTCGAATATGAATTCGTAAAGAACCTGTTCCCAGAGTTCCGGATCGGCGAACTCCTCGTCCTTAAAATTTTTGTTAGCGAACTCTTCCGTTAGCTCGTAACCTATTTCGGGCTCTTTGATTTTCATTTCGTCGAGGAATTTTAATTCCTTTAATCTGTTAAAAATTCTTTTGCATTTTTTGTCGAATCTTTTAACGCCCAACTCCGCAATAAATCTTTCTTTTACCGCGTAGTTAATTTCGCGGTTAAATTCAATGCAGCGTAATTGGTAGGAAAGCTCCTTGTAAGCGTTCTCGATTTCTTCGTTGATTCTTTTTACTTCGTCTTCGTTGATGAAATTGGCGATACAGATTGAAGGAATTCTTCTGCCTTCTTTATTGTAAACGTATTCCTGATTGTATTTGTTTTTAAAACTAACGTGAAGAATTACGGAATTGTATTTTTTGTCTATGTTGTGTCCGTGGTGTTTCCAATCGTTGTAGTCCTTGTCTATTTCAACGTCGCCAACGTAAGTGATGTTCCCGATTTTAATTCTTGCGTTTTTGAAATCCGGTCCGGAGCTCGATTCGTTCAAATCGCCCGCGTGAATTACTTCGATTTTTTCGCCCGAATTAGTAAACAACGGCGGGGTGAACAATCGCCCCCTCCAAATTTTGTAAAGCTCTTTTTCGTACAACTTAAGAG
>JALWSN010000493.1 GCA_027080245.1 Ignavibacteriales bacterium
TTTAATTACTGCAAATACTTTTTTAAGCAGATTGTTTTTCACGTCAACCTCCCAAAAATCAAATTTTCAAAAATCGTAGGAGCGTCCAGTGGTAGGGGGAAACCACTCAGGCGCTCCTATTTGTTATCCAGGCGAATGAACCCTCTTAGCCTGGCAAATTTTGTTTGTTTAAGTGCCAAAATCGTGCCAAAATATTCCGCTTAACATTAAAATTAGCAAAAAGCTTGATTTCAAGCCGTATTAAGGTTTTTTAAATAGAAAAATAAAATCGGATTGTTAATTTTTAGAAACGGGGGGAAACGAAACTATAAAGTTTCTTTATAATTTAAAATTTTACGGTTACTTTTGTGCCTGCATTCTTTACGCTAATAATATTTATTTCCATTGCATTTAAATCGCAATAACGTTTTACCAAAGCCATCCCAAGCCCAACGCCTTCGAATTCCCTCGAGTAGCCCATTTGCTCCTGCGTAAAAGGTTCGAAAATTTTCGGCAAATATTCTTCGGAAATCCCTTTGCCAGTGTCAATTATCTGAACGGTTAGTCTTTCTTTTTCGTCTCTAAATACCCGAACTTCAACGTAACCTTTCTCCGTAAACTTAATTGCGTTGTCAATTAAATTCAGGAAAACGTAGTAAACGGAATCTTTGTCCGCCTCCACTTCGAAATCCTTGGTTTCAAAGCTCTGAATAAAATTCAATCCTTTTTGCTGAGCCAAATGAGAATACTGCCTGATAATCGGCTTCAAACATTCCCGGTACAAATCGAATTCCTCGAAACGCAACTGAATATTGCCCGATTCAATCATCGAAATATTTAAAATCAAATCGATTGTTCTGATTATTCTCTTCGAAGCGTCAATTATTGCGTCTTTGCTTAATCTTACAATCCTGTTGTTGCTTTCAGGCAGCTCTTCAAACAATATTTGCGTAAAATTAATTATTGTGTTCAATGGCGTTCTTATTTCGTGGGATATTCTTGCAAGGAACTCGCTCTTTAATTTGTTAGCCTTCTGAGCCTCTTCCTTGGCGTTCCTTAAATCTTTAATCATTTCCTCTTCCTGAGAAACGTCCTGCATTATTCCCACGTAATTCGTAATCACCCCGTCGTCGTTTGCTATTGGAAAGGCTACGGTCGACAAAGTTAAAATTTTACCCCGTCTGTTTTTCATTTTTAATTTGCCGAACCAGATGTCCCCGCCGCGAATTGTTTGAACAAGATTTTGAATTTGTTCGTTTTCAACATCTTCGCTTGAAAAAACCGCAGGCAACTTGCCAATTAACTCTTGCTCGCTCAAACCGCTAATGCTTGCCAAATTTTTATTTGCGTATTCAATCCTTCCGCCTGAATCGGTCATCATTATTGCAATTGGGCTTTGCTCAATTATTTGAGACAGCTTGCGGATTTGTAAATTAAGTTCGGTCTCCTTTGTAACGTTCCTTTCGTCCAGGTAAACAAATTCCCTTTCGCCTATTTTCAAACGGTGAGCCATTATCTCCACTTTTACAAGCCTACCGTCTTTTGTAACGTGCGTTAAATATTCCCTTCTGCCGTCGGTGTTGATTACGCTCAGAAGTTTTTGCCTTACCTCTTCTTCGTTATTTAAATACAACTCGAAAATTCTCTTTCGCAAAATCTCTTCTCGCGGAATGCCGAGCAATGCGCTTGCGGTTCTGTTCGCGTCCTCAATTTTAATTTTGCCCCCCTCCAAACTTAAAAACAAAATAGCATCTTCGTTAAATTCAAAAAGCAATCTGTACTTGTGCTCGATAACTTCAAGCGCGGTTAACAATCTCTCCTTTCCCTTGATTTCATTGGCTAAACTCTTATTCAGCGACTCTTCTTCGTCGATTTTTTCCTTAAGAGATTGAACTTCCAATTGCAACTCTTCAACTTTCCTTAATGCCAAACGTAATTTTTCACCTAATTCTTCCTGTTCCTCGAACTCGTTAAAATTTTCATTGCCCTCCGCCGCATTTTTGTCCTCATTCATTTTTAACAGATCATTAATTTCCCGAACCAATCTTTCAGCTTCCGCGGGGAAAACAAAAACTTTTCCAGGTTCTTTTAACCTGTCGAGTTCGGTTAAACTTTCGTCCCTGTTTTCAACTACAAAAATAGATTCTCCGTGCCCCGCCGGTTTTGCAAATTTTTCTATTTCTCTAAAAATGCTTTCCGAAGCCTCCCCCAAATAAAAAATTCTCACAAAAGAATTTTCGTTTTCGTAAAATTCCCGTTTATTCTCAATTGTAATAATATTCTCCCTGGGAAAAGATTCCCTTAAAAAATCTCTTAATTTGTCAAAACCATCTCCCGATATTTTAACCAAGTGTAAAATCAATTTTAACCCCGCTTAAAAACAAAACTTCATGCTCCTAATTGCAATTTAACAAAATTTAGAACAATTACAATACCCAAATTAAATTTGAAAACAATCCGGTCAGCGAAAGAATTATTATTTTAATTAATTGACACAGTTAAAAGAGTAAAAAGTTTAAATTGATTCGAAAATTTTCGGTTGGAAATAAAATAGGAAGGCGCGCCGAAGCGCGCCTTTTTAATGTTAATCGGCGAGTTTTTTGATTTCTTCCACAACTTGCGGATTCGCCAAAGTCGTAACGTCGCCGGTATCCTGCTTGTTGGCAATAGCGGCCAGTACGCGCCTCATTATTTTACCGGAACGCGTCTTAGGCATATCGGGCACAATCCAAACCTTGCCCGGTTTGGCGATTGGTCCGATTTCCTTAGCAAGCGCGTCGCTGACTTTCTTCTGAACTTCTTCGCTTGCCTCGAAGCCCGGTTTCAATGAGACAAATACGTGCGGCACTTTGCCCTTAATTGCGTCGGCAACAGGAACAACCGCGGCTTCGCCTATTTCCTCAACCAACAGAGCCGCCGATTCTAATTCCTTGGTGCCAAGACGGTGACCGGCAACGTTAATAACGTCGTCGATTCTACCAAGAATACGGAAGTAACCGTCCGGAGCCTCTACGGCGCCGTCGCCTGCAAAGTAAGGCCAATCTCGCCAGTCCTTGCTGTTAGGATCCTTGTTGTACCGCCTGTAGTATTGGTTCAAGAACCTCTCGTCGTCGCCCCAGATTGTAAGCATTCTGCCGGGCCATGGATTTCTAATTACAATATTGCCGGCTTTTCCGCTTCCAGCGGGCAACGGGTTTCCGTCGTCGTCCAGAATAGCCGGGTAAATTCCGGGCATTCCCGGTCCGGCGCTTCCGGGTTTCATCGGGTGAATTGCCGGAACGGTCGAGCAGAGGAATCCGCCCGTTTCCGTTTGCCACCAAGTGTCCACAATTACGGCTTCTTTCTTGCCCACAACGTTGTAATACCATCTCCAAACTTCCGGCTCGATCGGCTCGCCAACCGTAGTCATGTGTTTGAAGTGGTAATTGTATTTCGCGGGTTCGTCCGGTCCAACGCGGCGTAACGCGCGAATTGCCGTAGGCGACGTGTGGAAGATGTTCACGTCAAGCTCTTCGGCTACTCTCCACGGGCGTCCTGCATCAGGGTAAGTTGGTACGCCTTCGAAAATCACCGACGATGCCGCCAACGCCAACGGACCGTAAACAATGTAAGAGTGTCCGGTAATCCAGCCGATATCCGCCATGCACCAGTAAACGTCTTCGGGATGAATATCCTGGATGTATTTTGAGGTGCCGGTTACGTAAGCCATGTAACCGCCAATTGCATGCTGAGCTCCCTTGGGCTTGCCGGTAGTACCCGAAGTGTACATTAAGAACAACGTACCTTCTGCCGGTAATTTTTCAGGTTCAACTCTTGCAAAACGGAACTCTTTAATTTTGTCGTTTACAATTACGTCTCTGCCTTCAACAAGAGGGGTTTTAGCGGAATATTTACCGGGATAACGTTGCCATATTAGAACATGCTCTACGTGCTGACCTTCTTTCTCAGCTTCGGCAACGGCAATGTCGGCTTTTTCCTTGTGGTCAAGCAAATTGCCGCCGCGATAGTAAGCGTCCATTGTAATCAATATTTTGCTCTTGGCGTCAACAATTCTGTCCGCGCAAGCTTTGCCGGAAAATCCCGAGAACACCTGCGAGTGAATTACGCCTAAACGTGCGCAAGCCAGCATCGTAATCGGAAGTTCGGGAACCATCGGCATGTGCAACGTTACAGTATCTCCAGCTTTTAATCCGTAGCTTTTTAGCAGCGCGGCAAATTCGTTTACCCTGTTGTAAAGTTCCTGGAAAGTAATGTGTTCAATTGGTTCGTCTTCTGGCTCGGGCACAAAATGCAACGCCGCTTTGTTTTTGTATTTCGGCAAATGCCTGTCGATGCAATTGTAGCTTGCGTTTATTTTCCCGCCAACAAACCATTTGAAGAAAGGCGGATTTGAATCGTCCAACAGCGTATGCCAATACTCGTACCAGTCGAGCATATCGGCGTATTCTTTGTAACAATTCGGGAAATTTTCCTCCCCAAAGCGCTCCAAGATGTCCTCGTCGGTCATATTAGCTTGCGCAATGAATTTAGTCGAGGGGTAAAAATACTCCTCTTCTTTCCAGTGAACCGCAATTTGCGCTTCGGTAACCTCGTTTTGTTTATTTTCTTCAGCCATGTAAAACTCCTTTAATTTTAATTAACAAAAATAATTTTTAGCCAATTGGCATAACTGTTTTGCCATAAGTTTCGTTAAGAACTTGAGCTAAAGCTAAATACACAGCCGACAACCCACAGAAAATGCCTTCCCAGCCAGCAATGGTGCGAACTACTTTACTACCAGTTGCATCTCCTATAGCCAATAGCCAGAATAGAATAAATAACGTAAAGAAAACAACTTGTAAGGCTTTGTTGTGTTTTAATGTGGCAATCCACATTACAAATGTAAAGAGTCCCCACATGAATAAGTATGCTACCATTGCTCCTGAAGTAGCTCCGCTAAACCAATTCCACTTGGGCATTAGAATTAGAAATACTAAAGTTTCCCAGAATAGACCATATGACGTGAATGCCGTAGTTCCGAAGGTGTTGCCCTTCTTCCACTCCATCCATCCGGCAAAAATTTGAGCCATGCCGCCATAGAATAACCCCATGGCTAAGATCATGCTACCCAATGAAAATATTCCAGCATTGTGCAAGTTCAATAGGACCGTCGTCATACCGAATCCTAACAGCCCTAACGGCGCCGGATTGGCCGTGGTGTCTACTACGCGAGTTTCTTCTGCCATATTTACCTCCTAAAATTTTTGTTGATGGTTAATTGTGTGTTGTTTGTTGGTGAGTTAAGGAAAATGCAACTGAATAGTTACAACAGAATGATTAAGTAGTTTGTTTGTATTTATTGTGACTCTGGGGTTTTCCGGTAGGTTTTTTTTACGATGCAGAATACTGCAATACCATCGCAAATGAAATTTGCTTTCGTGATATGATTCTTGCTTGTGTAGCAATTCTCTTATTTGGCTCTGATTTATTTAATGAACTATTAGTTTCTACTCACATCGTAAACGTCAGCCTAACATAGTTCACCGCGTCGTTCCCTAAGCGCAGTATTATTTTTAATTAAGATTTCTTTTTCAGATTAAGAAAAGCCAAATTGATATTGCATTGATTTGTCTTAAGATAGCCATTCGTCAGAAAGAACTTAACAAAACTTTTAAAAAATTTGTTTTATAATAACAATTTTTTACTCAATTGTCAAGCCGTTAAATTTAAATTTTTTCGCTAAAATATGACATTTTGGCTTATTTTAGCCTTGTTTTTACTCCTTAATTTCGAATCTTTTCCTGATTATTTTCCGTAACTAACCTCGCAGAAACTAATGCCGCTTGGCTTTGTAAGCAAATTTACCGAATTATTTTTAGCAAATTTTGTCATTGACAAATATTTTCAACCCTTGACGTCAACTAATTTCTAATTTCTAATTAAAAAAGGACGAGTTCCCCGTTAACCCCCAGCCAAAAGTTAACTTGGTAAACTCGCCCCTGTTGAAGGAACTGAGAATTTACTCTCTCCGGAAAGTCAATTTTTCAAATAAAGTGGGAATCCCCCCACAAAAGCGGGCAGATTCCCAACTCCAATTTACTATTTCATTAGAATCATCTTACGCGTAATTGGCGCGGTCTTTTCCCCTCTCAACTGGTAAATGTAAAGACCGGAAGAAAGATTCGAAGCGTTGAATTGAACTTCGTGGTAACCCGCGCTTAATCTTCCGTTTACTAACGTTGCTACTTTCTGACCAAGTACGTTGTAAACGTCTAACGAATAAAAGCCTTCTTTTGGAATTCCTAACCTGATTACCGTTGTGGGATTGAACGGATTAGGATAATTCTGACTCAGGCTAAGTTTCTTAGGTATTTTAATTTCCCTGTCGCCTACGCCTGTAAGAGCCCGGTTATTTACAAATACCTTGCCCGAAGTTGAGCCCGCGTAAAGCGCTCCCGTAACGGAATTAACGGCAAGAGAACTTATTCCGACTCGGGACATTCCAAGCGAACTCCAGCTCACGTTACCGTTGCCTACTCCGGCCGAAGGAGAAGCAGGCGTGAAGGAGAACTTGTAAACGTCACCTAACCAAGTGCTAACAAACACATCGTCGTTAGCGTCAACCGTTACCGAGTAAACGTAAGCCGCGCTTAATCCGTTGTTGAATTCGCTCCAATCGTCGCCGTCGTCGGTCGAGCGGTAAACGCCTCCGCCGTAAGTTGCGGCGTAAACGTAATTGTGAGAATCAATCGCCAGAGACCAAACGAACGAATAGCCTACGTTCAACATGTTCCAATGCTGCCCGCCGTCGGTCGAACGGTAAACGCCTCCGCCAAATGTTCCGGCGAAAATATTTCCGTTGCCGTCCTCGGCAAGCGCTTGAACGGCCGTTCCGTAAGGAGTAAGTCCCGTGTTGACCTTCGTCCAATTACTGCCGTTGTCCGTGGATTTAAATACTCCGTCGCCCCAAGTTCCGGCGTACATCGAGCCGTCGGAAGCGATAATCAGTGCGCGAACGTCGTGCGAACCGAGGGAAAGCGCGTTCCAGCTTGCTCCGTTATCGGCAGAGTAAAAGATTCCTCTCTCCGTTCCGGCGTAAATATTCCCGCTGTTGTCGATTGCCAAAGCCCAAATAAATCCAACCGTCATTGTGTTTTGCAACATCGTCCAGTTGTTTCCGCCGTCGTCGGAATAGTAGATGTGTCCGCCCATTGTGCCTGCGTACATATTGCCTGAATTGTCCGTTACCATGCTCCAGATTATTTCGCTAATCGGGAAGGAGCTTGCAACCGTCCAGCTGGAATTTGAACCGGAGCCAGAGCCGGAACCTGAGCCCGAACCGCTTGATTGCGAACCAACGATTAACGTTACGCTTGCGTAATCGTCTTCGGTCTCAACTCCGTTGCCGGGGCTGGAATCGGGGTCGGATTGATCCGAAGTAAGAACTTCCGCAATGTTGGTTAAATTGGTTGAACACGGAACATTGCCAACAAACAAGTAATTGTTGAGCTGTCCCGTTCCTTTCATCGATTTGGCAATTAACTGCCCGGAAATCAATCCGTCCGTAAAGTTCACAACAGCCCTTGGCGCGAGGACCGAGCCGCGAACGTCGATTCCTGAAATTTTAAGCTTCCGCGCTTGGTAGAAATTGTAAAGCACGTTGCTAACGTCCGTGCCTGTTACGGTTAAACCGCCATCCCAATGAAGATTCTTACCTGTAACATTAACTAAAACAACCGCTCCGTTTGGCACGGAAATTTCCATGTTCGTCGCTTTGTTTAAGTCGCTGCCTTTTACTTTGAATACGTTCAAATAAGGATCGCTGCCAACCAGTTTTAACTCGCTCCATTTGTAAGTGGTCGTTCCGTTAACCGTGTAACCAGCCAGCGTGGAAGCTAAGTTCAGCAAGTAATTCTTTGCCGCTCCGAAATCAATTGCCGAACCTTTCCTCAGACCGCCGTCAACGCTCACGTTTTCTTTCGGCAAGTTTGTGGCTCTCTTGTACACCGCGCTGCCAAAGTAAACGCGCCCGCTGTTGAAGTACAAATCCCTGCCAACCACAAGCACGTCCGTTCCCGTGGAATCGGGTATTTTGTCCCCAATAGAATAGTTGTTGAAATAAGCGTCCCTTCCGACTGCCGCTTTCCCCTCGATGTCGGAAGAAGGAGCGTGAACATCCCGCCATACGAACAGGTTGTAACCGGCGGCGGGACCTAAATCGAATGCGGCGCTTGTGCAATTGCCAACGTCAACTTTGGCTGAAATTTCCAAAGAAGCTGAAGCGTTTGCGGCAAGAGTTCCAACGTCCCAAACGCCGGCGCCGTCGTCGTAACTGCCTTGAGAAGGATTGGCGGAAACAAAATCCAATCCGGTAGGCAGTAAATCGCTAACCGTTACGCCCGTTGCGGAATGAGGACCGTCGTTTGTAACAGTAATGGTAAAGTTAACTACGTCTCCGTCGTCGGGATTCGTATTGTCAACGGTTTTCGAAAGTCTTAAATCGGCCTCGGGTGGAACGTGAATACCGGCATCCAGAGTCAAATTGTTTTCTCCGGCGGCAAGCGAAATGCAATCTGTTCTGCCCGTTGTCAAATCCGCGTCGGAATCCATGCCGTCGTCGTTGCCGGCGTCCTTGGTTGTGAAGACGTAACCGCTCGGCAAAACAAATTCTACTTTGTAATCGCCGGCTTGTAAATTGTCGAACAAATAATTCCCGTTGTTGTCCGTTTGAGTAGTTGCAAGCAAGTTACCGCTACAATCAAACAATTTTACGTCGACTCCCGAGGCTCCGCTTTCGCCGTTGTCCTGAATTCCGTTCTCGTTCGTGTCGTACCAAACCCTGTCTCCAATCGAACCGGTCTGCGGACAAACAACGTTCACCGTCCAGGAGGACTCGTCCGTTACGTTGTCCTTGTAACTTCCGTCGGGCATCTTAGGATGTCCGATTACCGTGGCCGTGTTTTTCAGATTGCCGCAATCGTTCGCAGTTGTTGTATAAGTTTTGTCGAATTCTTTCACTTCGCCGGGATTAACGGTCGAGCTCCAAATTTGATGATTTCCGCTTGGGTTAATTAATGCGTCGTAAACCTGCGCTCCGCCATGTAACACAAGGTCTCCGCAATTTTCCACTTTGAAGTGGTAAGTAATTTGATCTCCCGAATTGACGGAAGAGGGACCTGTTTTAGTTAAGCTAACGCAGGTTTTGAAGAACCCGAAATCAATTGTCATGTCGTCGCTGTTGTTAATTGTTACGCTTACTTCGTGGCTCGCGCCCGCGTCGTTGTCCACTGCGTCGTCGCTTCCTTTGTCCACGTAAGTGGCGTACCATTTGGTTTTCGCCGTTGAATAAAGAACGCCGTTTTGCTGGAAGTTGGAATCGTCCAACTTAACTTTGTACGTTCCGTTGCTTAAATTTTCAAATTTGTAGTAACCGTTTTGGTCGGTGGTTGTGGAAGCGATTTCCTGATTGTTGGAATCGTACAATTTAACTTTAACGCCGGCAATTCCGCTTTCGTTGTTATCCTGAACGCCGTTAACGTTGGAATCGTGCCAGACGTAATCGCCCAGTTTGTACTTCTTAGCCTTCAATCCGGCATCCAAAGTCAAATTGTTTTCGCCTGCGGCAAGGCTAATGCAATCGGTTTGACCTGTGGTTAAATCCGCGTCGGAATCCATGCCGTCGTCGTTGCCCGCGTCCTTGGTTGTAAAGACGTAACCGCTTGGCAAAACAAATTCAACTTTGTAGTCGCCAGCCTGCAAATTGTCGAATAAATAATTTCCGTCGTTGTCCGTCTGAGTTGTTGCAAGCAAGGCGCCGTTGCAATCGTACAATTTAACGGTAACGTTTTCCGCGCCGTTTTCGCCGTTGTCTTGCAATCCGTTTTCATTCGTGTCGTACCAAACTTTGTCCCCAATGGAACCCGTTTGATTTTGATTGCACTTAAAAGGCGTAACTTTATTGTCGAAGTTCAATTTGCTTGGAGAGTTGTGCATCGAAACGACTTTAACCTCGCCAAAGCCGTTGCTACCGAAGGCGGAAGCCGAAACGGTAAATTCGTAAATCATCGCAAATTGCCAATTGGGATAATTGGAATTCGGCGTGTAATTGTTATCAGTAAGCGGGGAGTGGCTCGTCATTACGTAACCGTAAGTGTTGAAATTCTCGCTTAAGGAAGTCGAGTAACTAACGATGTCGTTTGCGTTCCCGCTGTAAAGATGTTCTATTCTCGGTCCGTAATGGCTCGGGTAATTATTTTGATTTGCCTCGAGGTAATCCAGGTCGAAATGCAGCACGCTGTTGTTTTGTCCGTCGAACACTTCGAATTCGGCTTTGTCGCTTTTTGCAAGATGGTCGAATTTGTGGTTGTTGCCAGGCCAGCCAATTGTGTAAGTAGGACTTGTGTTGGGGCTTGGCTGGTAAGTGTTGTCGTTAAAACTTTTGGAAAGTTCCAAAATCACTTTAACGTCGCCGTTCTGCAATGTGTAAGTGTAAAGCGTGCCAAGGGTTTGCTGGTTTCCGTCTTTGTCGATGCCACAAAGTTCGACGCCGTTTGAAGGCTGCCACGTTGCGTTCGCGCTTGCCGAAGCTGTGGCTTGAACCGGCGTGGCGAGAACTAACTTTTGCTTTTCGTCCGGTTTGGTTGCGTGAACGTATTTTGTGCCTTGCGGAATGGTCGCCGTAGCCGTAGCCGTTACCACAGCCGTAAGGGCTGAGCCTTGAGTCAACGAAAAAGCGGCTTCCCCGTTTGCGTCGGTAGTAACCGAGTTCTGACTCAATGTTCCATCTGTTGTGGTAAGATTAACCGTTACGTTTTGAACCGGCGCGCCGTTTGCGTCGGTAACCGTTACGGTAAAATTAGCGTCGTCGCCAAAGTTCAAATTTTGCGAAGCGGGGGTAATTGTAAGCGTGTTTGGAATTTGCGAATTGCCCGCGTTAGCCGCTGCGTCGTCGGCAATTTCTTTTGCGCGGTCTTTTATCTCGCTTTCCTGAACAGTGTTCAAATCCACGCCGTCGGAAAAATGCCAGATTGCGGCTTGAACCGCCGCGGCTTCTTTCCCTTCGTCGCTTAACGCGTCGCTTCGGTTCGTAACGTAAGGATAATAATTGTTAAGAATGTACGTAACTTCCGATGAAGTGGCGCCGTCGTCCGTGTAATCGGACGGAAAAGTTAATTCGTGGTTAATGTCAATGCAATAAAAATCAGCATTGTCGCCGTCTACCGTGCCTTTGAAAGTTCCCGAGTAAACGTACATTGTGGAGTTGTCGTAAGGATTTTTAAAATGCATTTTAGAATATTTATCCTTTGCGCTAAGATGCGCCGAACTACTGCCCTCAGTAGATTTTACCGTTCCGTATTTTTGAAATTTCTTAATTGTAAAATGCCCTGAGTTCTTAATTTTGCCTTGAGCTTGCAAACTGTTAAAGCTCAGAAAAAGTAAGGCCGTAACCAGCCCAAACCAAATTAGTAAATTGAGTCTTTTCACTCCTTCTCCTTGTTATTTGATGTTTTACCAGCCTCCCTTTAACAAATGTGATGCCAATCAAAAAAAGTTGATTTTTTACCCAAATTGTGATTTTAATCAAAATAGGCGGAATGAAAAGCTGTCTCAATTTGAAATCAAAAATTAAAACGATGCATTTGCGGGGTAGTTTTAGAATGTCCAAAATTGAAATGGAAACAATTTTGGGGTGAAAATTTTGCGCGCTTAACGGAGATACCAATTCTTCTTCCGCATTGGCTGGACATATTGCCAACAATGCCTGGACACGCCGCCGCCGTTGGCGGGGCAGGCCGCCGCCATTGGCGGGGCAGGCAAAAATCGTGACAAAACAACTCCTAAAAAATTGCAGGGTTCTAAAAAACAACTAACAAGAGTTTAACAAAAAAAGCTCCGGCGCGGCGCTTGCTGAAAACAATTAAATCGTAAAAAGGAATATTAAAGAAAAGTTTTTTTCTGCATTTTTCAGGCAATTAAAAACTTTAAGGTGGGAACAGTTTAGACACAAAAATTACCATAAAATTCTTATTTTTAAATTGAGCTGTTCCTTCCATAGTGATTTTACTTGAAATAACATTTCACTACTAATCAATGCACCTACACATTAATTAAACGTCTTAATTCAAAAATTGAGGAAAAATCAATTCAATAAACATATTTGTAATTCTTCGGTAGAATTCTTAAATTAAGAAATAAGTATTAATGTACGTAAATTCGTTTTAAAAAATAAACGTATTAGCAATTATGAAAGTCGAAGAAATCCTTCTGAAGTTAAAAGAATTAAAGCCTGAACTAAAAACTCGGTTCAAAGTACGAGAGGTTGGTCTATTCGGCTCATGGACGCACAATAAACAAAAAGCCGGAAGCGACATTGATTTGTTAGTTGATTTTAATAATAACGCAGATTTATTTGATTTAATTGCCTTAAACTTATTTTTAGAAGAAATATTTGGTTGCCCGGTGGACGTTATTCCTCGTAGAGCTTTAAGAGATGAATTAAAAGAAAAAATATTACACGAGGTAGTAATTGTATGAGAGATTACAAACTCTACCTTAAAGACATTGTTCAAGCAATGGAAAATATTGAAAGTTTTATTTCGGGAATGGATTTTGACAGCTTTACAAATGACGACAAAACTGCCAGCGCGGTAATGAGAAA
>JALWSN010000494.1 GCA_027080245.1 Ignavibacteriales bacterium
CGGCTTTCCCAATCTGTTTGCTTCAACGACCGTCTGCCTGAACGAAGACAAATCGTCCCCGAATTTGCTTGGTTTGTGCAGTCGCAAAAACGAGTGAGCTTGGGGAGTGTGAAATTGGAATTGCGCCATGTGGTATTTCTTTTTCATTCTCCGGTAAAGCGGTAATAGTCTTTTTTTCAATTCTTCTCTTTTTCTTTCAGCGAAAAGTTTAATCAGTTGGTCGTTCGTTAGCAACGATTCCATTGCCAAACTTAGCTGCGATTTTAAAATATTCGTTTCTTTGTTGAAAGATTTTTTAAAAACATTAAACTTGTTTTCGATTTTTTCATCCAAATTTTTTGTGTAAATGCCGTAAAGCGAAGACAAATAATAAACTGTTGAAAACAAAATTGTAAAGCCCAAAATAACGAGCATTTTGTTCTTGTTTGAATTTAGTAATCGCGAGATCCTTTTCATTTCTCTCCTCGTAAGATGATATTTTTGTCCTTATTATCGAATTTATATTAAATTGGTTTAGGGTTGAGAAAAAATAATTTAAGAAAGCTTAGAAAGATAATGGCTAAAAAAGATTTTTTTGTCCAAGATTCAAACTATTGAAAAAAGTAGAGTGGCTGAAGTCCGAAGCGAAGTGAGGATGAAGGTGTGCACGGATGAAAATTTTTTTTTCTGATTGCTGGTTACTACTAACTTATTACCGCTTTTTCAGCAAATGAAGTTACCACGCAAAGTCCGCCGCAGTTTCATTCGGAGTAAAATAAGATGAAGATGTTATTGAGAATTAAATGAGCGCGATTAAAGAACTACGAACAACTAACCAAGAACCCGCGCTAAGCAAAAAAAAATCTAAAAACAAAAGTCAATTAAAAATATTCAAGCCTTTTTACTCAGGCAGTTCACATTTGTCCAAAATAAATTGAATTAGAATGCATTTTGGACAAAAACTTTTTCTAAAAAATTCTATTTGCAACCAAGCACCCCATCCCAAACCATTCCCCTCCCGGAAGGAAAGGGCTTACGTAATTCAATATTTGCACAAGTGTTAATGGGATGGGGTGGGGGAGAACCCCGACTGAGATTGCATTGATTTAAAGAGCGCTGATTCCAAATCTTAGAATTCATATATTTAAATTGAACAGAAAAAATTTTCCCGATTGTTTTGAACAACAAAATGACGTATCGAAAAAATTTTAAGGGATTGTTTGGGGAAATTTGAAGAAAAGTCTCCTAAATAAAAGAATTTCGCGTTTTTTAGTAATCAAAAAAATATTTTGGACAGCAGTGAGGCAGTTACGAAATTTCCTTGATTTATTTGTTTTTCAATAATTTTTATTGCAACTTTGTTTTGAAATTTTTAATAGTATTATTTTAATAAATGAACACTTCATTCAGCAAAAATCAAATAAGGCTTGGCAGTATTTTCGGCATTCCTTTAACGTTCGATTTTTCCTGGTTCATTGTGCTTTTCTTTCTCACTTGGTTTCTTTCGGAAAGCTATTTCCCTGCGCAATACAAACATTGGCAGCCCGGTTGGTACTGGTTTGTTGGCGGGGCAACTTCGTTGCTCTTTTTCATTAGCGTGCTGCTGCACGAAGCCGGGCATTCGTTCGTTGCGCAAAAATACAATTACAAAGTCAAGCAAATTAAGCTTTTTATTTTCGGCGGAATTTCGGAAATAACGCAAGAGCCTAAAAAAGCCTTGGAGGAATTCTGGATTGCCGCCGCCGGTCCCATTGTAACCTTCCTGCTTGCAGGCGTTTTTTACGGATTGAGTTTCCTCTTGAAATCGAGTGTCTATTTTTACGCGCTTTTTCAATATCTCGGATTCATTAATTTAATTTTAGCTATTTTTAATTTAATTCCCGGCTTTCCCCTCGATGGCGGAAGAATTTTAAGGGCAGTCATCTGGGCGTGGAAAAGAGACTTTACACAAGCCACTCACGTTGCGGCTACGGTGGGCAGGTTCTTTGGATTTGTTTTTATTTCAATCGGATTTCTGGAAATGATGGCTGGCTTCTGGGCAAACGGGTTGTGGATTGCGTTTATCGGATGGTTCCTTGAAAGCGCGGCGTTTTCCCAAGTGCAGCGTCAGGAAATAACCAAACTCCTCGCGGGAAAAACCGTGGAAGACGCCTACACAAAAGCTTACGGACTTGTCCCTTACGACACTACGATTACCGAGTTCGTTGAGAACGATTTGTTGATTAGACACCGCAGATTTTTTATTGTAGAGCGGGAGGGTAAAAACATCGGATTGCTTACTATTCACGACGTCAAACGCGCCCCGCGGGACAGGTGGGACGTTACTACCGTAGAACAAATAATGAAGCCGCTTTCGGAAATTAAAACCGTGGACATTAATCTGCCGCTTACAGAAGCTCTTAAACTAATGGACGCCGAAGGGGTGAACCAATTGCCCGTTGTGGAAGACGGCGAAATTACAGGCGTTATTACGCGCGAAAGTTTAATTTCGCTTCTAACTCAACATTTTCTGGGAAAGAATTGAATTTGAAATTGTTTCAGTTTGTGGCGGGACGATAAAAGGGAATTCAAAGCGAATATTTGTTCTTTGTCGTCTGGAATTTAACGGAAATTTTGATTCTAAATACAGATGCATTTGGCGCGAGAATTCTTTACAAAGTTATTCCCTCGTTCGGGCACTCTGCCGGAGTTACACAGCAGAATGTGGGGCAATTCACGTTGCATAGCAATGCTTAACGATGCTTGATTCCAAAATCAACTACTAACAAAGAACTAAGAACCAGGTGCCAGGCAACTCAATATTCAATCTACACCCAACTATACGGCAGTCCATTCATTAAAACAGCGTTACGAGGAGCCGGATTTTTAATATTAAAAACTCACTCGCTTGAATATTGGATTAAAGAGACAATTTCATAATCTTTCAACAAATTCCTACCGTTCAGAAAAGTAAGCTCAATTAAGAAAGAAATTTGCGCAACTTTCCCGCCGAGCTTTTCCACGAGATTGCAAGCGGCTTTCATTGTTCCGCCCGTTGCCAGCAAATCATCGTGGAGCAGCACAACGTCGCCTGGCTGAATTGCGTCCTTGTGAATTTCAATTTCGTCCGTTCCGTATTCAAGTTCGTAAGATTCGCTAATAGTTTCGGCGGGGAGCTTTCCCGGCTTGCGAATCGGAATGAATCCGGCATTAAGTTTTTCAGCAAGCGCTCCGCCCAAAATAAATCCGCGCGATTCAATTCCCACAACTTTAGTAATCCCT
>JALWSN010000495.1 GCA_027080245.1 Ignavibacteriales bacterium
ATTTCAAATCTTTCCATTTGTTTCCCCGATTATTTCAACTTCAAGTTCAAGATTCAGTCCTAATTTTTCTCTGGCGGATTTTCGAACAAGTTTAATTAATTTTAATACGTCCTCCGCGGTTGCGTTTCCCATGTTTTCAATAAACGCCGCATGATTTTCGGAAATTTTTGCTCCGCCAATTTCACAACCTTTTAATCTAAGCAGTTTGTCGATTACAAAGGCAACGGAATGCGTCGGCAAATTTAACTTGCGGCGATCTCCCTCGCTAATATTTTTAAAAACGCAACCCGCGGAAACCCTTGGCTGGCTTGATTTTCGTTCCGCCCACTCCTTTGCAGCCCTTAATTTTCTTACGCCATCGCCTTTCTTAAATTTTAACTTTGCCCAAATAACAATTTCCCCCGTCTCATGCAATAAGCTCCAATCGTAATCAAACTTAAAATACTTTGCGGCAACCCTTTTGGTTTTCCCATTGCCGTAAAGTAAAGCCGAATGAACGAACTCGGAAAAGAATTTGTTTGCCCCGTGAATATTCATGTAAATCGCTCCGCCAACCGTGGCGGGTATTCCCGCAAAATATTCCAATCCGACAATATTTTCGTTAAACAGCTTCTTCATTAACTTTTGCAACTTAACGCCGCTGTCGGCTTTAACAATAACGCATTCGCTGGAATTATTTTCGTCGCCTTCCAAAAAGCTTGATTTTATTGCGCTAAAACGGGGTCTGAGCTCGGAAGCTCCGTTGCCACAGGGCGTTTCCCCTTCCACCGAAAATCCCTCCGACTCGTTCAAAATAACTAATCCGTCAAAGCCCTTGTCCGAAATAATTACATTGCTTCCGGCACCAAGCACAAAATATTTTAATCCCGCCGAATGAGCTGTTTTAAGGGATTGCAGCAACGTTTTCGAATCAGTTGCTTTAACGAAGTATTTGGCTTTGCCTCCTATTTTAATTGTGGCGTATTGAGCCAGAGGTTCGTTTAAAATTAAATTAATTTTATTTTTTGAAAATATTTCTTGAATATTCATTAAAGTTACTTTTGAATTTTAAAGCCAACTGCTTTTAATAAATCCCGCGCTATTTCAGCGTCCCGCTGAGATTCAAATGAAAGTCTGAACGTTCCGCCCGTTCCTTCTCTTATTTTCAAAAGTTCAATATCCTTAATATTAATATGTTCTTTGAACAGGGCGGATGAGATTTTAAAAATCACGCCGGGCTCATCCTTAACAAAAACAAACACATCGTAAAGGGGGGTTAGGAATCCCTTTGTATTCCGGGGTATTTCGTCTCTTCGTTTCCTTGCCTGTTCGAAAAGCTCGCCTACCGAATTTAACTCGTCTAATTCCAGCAATTTACGCACGTCTTTAAGTTTTTCAACAAAACTGTCCAGCGCGTTTAATATTTTTGTTTTGTTTTGTTTAATGACCTCTTCCCAAATTTCAAACTTGCTCGAGGCTATTCTTGTCATGTCCCGGAATCCCCCCGCCGCAAAATCAAGTCTGTTTCCCCCACCGCTTTCTCCCGCCGCGGCGTTAACAAGCGCCACGGAGGCTAATTGAGGCAAGTGACTGACGTTAGCTACAATCTCATCGTGCGCGGCGGGGTCCAAAAACATCACCCTTGCTCCAAGGCTTTCAATAAAGGAGGAAAAAGCCACTACCCTTTCGTCAGCCCGATAAACATTACTTAAAATGTAAACCGCATTCTCAAAAAGGAGCGGATCCGAATTTTCGTAGCCGCCTTTTTCTTTGCCTGTCATCGGGTGTCCGCCAATGTAAAGGGCTTTGGAATTTAGGCTCTCCCACTTTTCCTGAAGGGCTGACTTCACTCCGCAAACGTCGCTAATAATTGTTTTCTCGTCGGCTATTGGAGCCAGCCTTTCAATTATTTCAAAAGCGGCTTTGACGGGCGTGCAAATAAACACAACGTCGGCGTCCGCGCATTCTTTAAGGGAGGAACATTGGAAATCGATAGCGCCGTCGCTTAAGGCTCTTTCAAGAATGGCTTTGCCGTCGAGCGCACGTATTGAATATTTTTCCCCCGAGCTTTTTAAGGCTTTTGCAATCGAACCGCCAATTAAGCCCAGTCCGACAATCGAAATCTTTCGGACGTCAATCATAATTCCCTGTTAACGGCTTTTGCAATTAATTGCAATTCTTTGTAAAGCTTTAAATATTGTTCCGGCAACAAAGCTTGCGGTCCGTCCGAAAGAGCCTTTTCGGGATCGTAATGAATTTCAATCATTAGCCCGTCCGCTCCGGCGGCAACTGCCGCGCGCGCCATTGGAATTACTTGGTCTCTGAATCCCGTGGCATGCGAAGGATCCGCCACTACAGGCAAATGGCTTTTTTTGTGAACCACGGGAATCGCGGATAAATCGAAAGTATTGCGTGTGTATTTTTCAAACGTTCTAATTCCCCTTTCGCAAAGGAAAACATTATTATTGCCTTGGGACAAAATGTACTCTGCCGACATCAACCATTCCTCGATTGTCGCCGAAAGCCCTCGCTTAAGCATTACGGGCATGTTAGAGGCGCCCACCTCCTTAAGCAAGGAAAAATTCTGCATGTTCCTCGCACCAATTTGTAAAATGTCTGCGTACTTGCTAATCAATTCAATTTGGTTGATTTGCATTACTTCTGTAATTACAAGCAAGTTGAATTCATCGGCTGCGGCTCGAATGTACTTAAGCCCTTGCTCGCCAAGCCCTTGAAAAGAATAGGGAGAAGTGCGAGGTTTGAATGCGCCGCCGCGTAAAATTTTTGCACCGGATTTAGCCACGGTCTCGGCAAGCTTGAAAACCTGTTCTTTGCTTTCAATTGAGCAGGGACCGGCAATCATTACAATTTTGTCTCCCCCAATTTCCACATCCTTTATTTTAATCGTTGTGTTTTCCGGATGAAAGTTTCTGCTGGCTAATTTGAAAGGCGCCGTCACTCTGTAAACGTCTGCCACGCCCGGCAACACCTTGATTTTCCTTGTGTCAAAATCCGGCTTAACGCCAATAGCCCCAATAATCATGCTCTCAACGCCTTTCGACTGGTGGGTTCTGAAACCGTAATCTTCCAAATGTTTAATTACGTTCTGAATTTGTTCGTCTGTAGCGTTGCGTTCCAAAACAATAACCATTTCTCTTTACTCCTCGGTTAGTCGTGAAATTTTTTCTCGCCGGCTCGCACGGCAAAATTCAAATGATCCTCTTTCGAAGGAATGGCGCAGGAATAAGCAGGACTGTAAG
>JALWSN010000496.1 GCA_027080245.1 Ignavibacteriales bacterium
GTCGAAGACGGGGCTTACATTCGCAAGCATTTCTTCGGGAAATATCCCGAGCTGTTGAAGTTGGTTGAGCATTACTCCGACGAGCAGCTTTCCAAAATGAAACGCGGCGGGCACGACCCGGAAAAAGTTTACGCCGCCTTCAAAGCCGCCGTGGAGCATTCGGGCTCGCCCACAGTTATTTTAGCCAAAACGGTAAAGGGTTACGGAATGGGCGAAGCAGGCGAAGGCAAGAACATTACGCATCAGCAGAAGAAGATGAACGAGGAGGAGCTAAGGCATTTCAGAACGAGATTCGGAATTCCAATTTCCGACGAGCAAATCGCCGAAACGCCCTTTTACAAACCGCACGAGGATTCGGCGGAAATTCTTTACCTGAAAAAAAGACGCGAAGAACTTGGCGGTTACTTGCCTCGTAGAATCGTTCGAAGCCATCCTTTGCAAACTCCCTCGAACGAACTGTTCGAAGAGTTTTACAAAGGAACTAACGGAAGAGAAATTTCCACTACGATGGCGTTCGTGAGAATTTTAACAAAGTTATTAAAAAACAAAGAGGTTGGTAAGTTTGTGGTTCCCATTGTGCCTGACGAGGCGCGTACTTTCGGTATGGAGGCGCTTTTCCGTCAGGTTGGAATTTATTCTCACGTAGGACAGCTTTACGAACCCGTAGACAGGGAAAGTTTGCTTTACTACAAGGAAGCTACCGACGGACAGATTCTGGAGGAAGGAATTACCGAAGCGGGCTCGATGTCTTCTTTCATTGCAGCGGGAACTTCCTACGCCACGCACGGTATTAGCATGATTCCTTTCTTCATTTTTTATTCGATGTTCGGATTTCAGCGAATAGGAGACCTTGCCTGGGCTGCGGCAGACATGCGTTGCAAGGGATTTTTAATCGGCGGCACAGCCGGGCGAACCACCCTCGCCGGCGAAGGCTTGCAGCATCAGGACGGGCAAAGCCTGCTGCTTTCCTACCACATTCCCACTTTAAAAACTTACGACCCGGCGTTTGCTTACGAGCTGGCGGTTATTATTCGCGACGGCATTTTCAGAATGTACGAGAAGGAAGAAAATCTGTTTTATTATTTAACGGTAATGAACGAAAATTACCCCCAGCCCGAAATGCCGCGCATTAAAAACATTAAGGAAGGAATTTTAAAGGGAATGTACAAATACAAAAAATCCGCGCTTGGCGGAAGAATTAAAGCACACCTTTTAGGAAGCGGCGCAATTTTGAACGAGACATTAAAAGCTCAGGAAATTCTTGAAAAAGAATTTAACGTTCCGGCGGACGTCTGGTCGGTCACAAGTTACAAAGAGCTTCACCTTGATGCGCTTACGGCGGAAAGGTGGAATTTAATGAATCCAACTAAAAAGCCAAAGGAACCTTACATAGCTCAGATTACCAAGAACGAAAAGGGCGTGTTTATTGCGGCGTCGGACTATGTGCAGATTCTTCCCGATTCCATTGCCCGCTGGCTGCCCGGACCCCTGCACAGCCTTGGTACGTACGGCTTTGGGCGCAGCGACACTCGCGAGGCTTTAAGGGATTTCTTCGAAGTGGACGCAAAGCACATCGCTTACGCGGCTCTTTACTCCCTTTACAAATTGAACAGAATAAAAGCGGACGTTCTTAAGAAAGCCGTTAAAAAGCTTGGCATTGACACGCAGAAAGTAAATCCAATGTTTGCTTAATTTAAGAAAAAGGTTGAACCATGACAAAGGAATTTAAATTGCCTGAACTGGGCGAAAATATTGAACGGGCTAAAATTGTTAAAATTTTGGTGAAGGAAGGGGACTTTGTGGAACAGGATCAAATTTTGTTCGAGCTTGAAACCGACAAAGCAACGGTAGAAGTCCCCGCCGATTTTAGCGGCGTAATCAAAAGCGTGGAAGTTAAGGAAGGCGAGGATGCGGAAGTAAATCAAAGGATTTTTACTTACGAAGAAAAAGCAAAAACCCAAAAGGAAGAAGATCCAAGCCCGGTAGAAGAAGTTCAAAAAAAGCCCGAAACAACCGACGGGGAAAACGCAAGCATGAGCCAGCAAAATAAAAAGCCAGTAGATTTAATAGAATTAAAAATGCCGGAGTTGGGTGAAAACATTAACGAAGCGACAATTGTAAAGGTGTTAATTAAAAAAGGTAAGAAGATTGCCAAGGACGAAATTTTGTTTGAAATTGAGACGGACAAAGCTACCATTGAAGTGCCGGCGGAGTTTTCCGGAATTGTGAAGGAAGTTAAAATTACCGAAGGCGCAAAAGTGTCGGTTGGAGAAACGGTTGCTATTATTGAGCCAACCGGGACTGCGGTTGAGGAAAAGCCCGTAATTAAAGAAGAAAGGAAGCCTCCGGAAGTTAAGCCTAAAGAACCGGAACAAACTGTCCCCCAAAAGCGCGAAGATTTGCAAGCGTTGATTGCAAAACCTCACAAGTTGGTTCCGGCTTCTCCCTCGGTGAGAAGATTTGCAAGGGAAATTGGAATCGACATTCATCAGGTTCGGGGCAGCGGTCCCGGCGGTAGAATTAAAATTGAGGACGTGAAGAAATTTGCCAAATCGTTAAACGAGAGTTTGACTAAAGGCGGAGCGGCTTTATTCGGCATTGCGCCGGAACCTTTACCCGATTTTTCTAAATTCGGCGAAATTGAAAGCCTGCCGATGAACAATGTTCGAAGAAAAACCGCGCGGCATCTTTCCTTTGCCTGGCAAACCATTCCGCACGTCACTCAGTTCGACGAAGCCGACATTACAGAGCTGGAAGCGTTGAGGAAAAAATATTCCGGTTACGTTAGCGCCAAAGGGGGTAAGCTTACGATTACCGCTATTTTATTGAAGATTGTGGCTTCGGCGTTAAAGAAATTCCCTAATTTTAACGCCAGCGTGGATATGGAAAACGATTCGATTATTTACAAAAAATATTACAACATCGGCGTGGCTGTGGATACGCCAAAGGGGCTGCTTGTGCCGGTAATTCGGGACGCTAACAAAAAGAACATTCTTGAACTTTCCATTGAGCTTACGGAGCTTTCCCAAAAAGCTCGGAAAGGAAAGGTTACGCTCGAAGATTTGCAAGGCGGAAATTTTTCCATTAGCAACCTTGGCGGAATTGGCGGCACGTATTTTACGCCGGTGGTTAATTGGCCGGAAGTAGCTATTTTAGGGGTTTCGCGGGGCGTTTACAAGCCCGTTTACCGTGGAGACGTTCTTGAAAAAAGGCTTATTCTTCCGCTTTCTCTTTCC
>JALWSN010000497.1 GCA_027080245.1 Ignavibacteriales bacterium
CACTTACAACGGCAAGCAAATTGCCGCCGCAACAATCGACGTCAATCAAGTGAAAGGTTTGTTAAACAATTTTTCAGCGTTGCCCTCAGCGGCTGTTCAGCTAAACGTTGGAACCGTTTGGGGCACGCGCGCAAGCGTTCGTTGGCTACCTTCAATTACTCTTGGCGACGCGGGGAAATTTTCTTTGTTTGGTTTCGGAATAATGAACAATCCCGGACTTCTGTTTAACGTGCCATTGCCAATCGATTTCGCGGTAGGATTCTTTACTCAAAAACTGACGCTTGGCAATACGATTACAAGCAAAGCTACCCAGTTTGGAATTTTTGCCAGCAAGACTTTCGGCATCGGCGTTTCGGTTACCCCTTACGTTGGACTTACTTCCGAGTCCTCAACTACAACGGTAAATTACGATTACACTTTTGATACTCCGAGCGGACCTTCGACTGCAAACCTCAATTTCGATTTAACCGGCGAGAACGGAACGGCAATTACTCTTGGCGCTTCGTTCCAATTGTTTGTGCTGCACTTAGCCGTCGATTACAAATTGGCAAAAACAAAAACAGTTACGGCTTCGCTGTTTTTAGGATTTTAAAATTAATTCATGGGCGTTGCTTAACGCCCTTTTCCTTTTTTACTAATCCTTTTCGAAAGGAAGAATTGTGCGGGAATTAGCCGTTTACATTCACATTCCGTTTTGCGATCACAAATGTATTTATTGCGATTTTTATTCCGTTACTACGTTAAGAAATAAAACTCGATTTTTCGAAGCCCTCAAAAAAGAAATAGATTTTTACGCTCGCAAATTGGCAAACTCCTACAGCGTCTCTACTATTTTTTTCGGCGGCGGAACCCCTTCCTTAATGGAGCCCCATTTAATTGGAGAAATAATTGAATATTTAAATAAAAAATTCAATTTTAACTCGCCCCTTGAAATAACGCTCGAAACCAATCCCGGCACTGTTAACCCCAACAAATTAAAGGCTTTTAAGAAGGCGGGAATTAACAGGTTAAGCGTTGGCGTTCAGTCCTTTGACGACGATGATTTGAAATTCCTGACGAGAATCCACGATTCCCGAACGGCAGTCAGAACTGTGAAAAAAGCCGCCGACGCGGGATTCGAAAATTTAAGCGTGGATTTAATTTTTAACCTGCCAAATCAAACAATTAAAAAATGGCAAAAGAATTTGGAAATCGCTACGGCTTTGCCCGTCAAGCACATTTCCGCGTACAGTTTAATAGTTGAAAGTGGCACAGCCCTGAAAGCCCTGATAAATAAAGGGAAAGTTCAAATTGCCTCAACGGATTACGACGCTAAACTTTATTTGCAAACCATTGAGTATTTAACGAACAAAGGATTTGCTCAGTACGAGGTTTCCAACTTTGCTAAAAAAGGTTTCGAATGCCGGCACAATTTATTTTACTGGCGCTACAAAGATTACTTGGGGTTAGGTCCCTCGGCGCATTCTTTTATTGAAGGGAAACGTTGGTTAAATTATTCCAACCTGACAAAATACGTCGAGGAGCTTAGCTCGAATTTCAACGCCATTAAAAGTTCCGAAACGTTAACCGAAAAAGAAATGCTTGAAGAGTTCGTAATGTTAAGCTTACGCAGCGAGGGTTTGGACTTGAATTTATTGTCCGGGAAGTTTGGCGAAGACTGGAAAGCCAATAATAAAGGGCTGTTGAAAAAGTTGGAAGAAAACAATTTTGCAAGAGTTGAAAAAAATAAAATAAAACTTACGCCTAAAGGCTATGCCCTTTGCGATGAAATTTTATTAAATTTCAAATTTTAATTTGGAGCTGTTATGAAACTGAAATTGCACTGGCAGATTTTAATAGCTTTGGTCTTAGCCATTTTATACGGGTTGTTTTTGCCCGAGTACGTGGGTTACGTAAAATGGATGGGGGATTTATTTCTTAACGCTCTGAGAATGATTATTGTTCCGCTTGTGCTAACCTCAATAATAACAGGCGTTACGAACATTGGGTCCGAAAAAAACCTCGGCAGGCTTGGATTAAAAACGCTAACTTACTACGTTGTTACAAGTTTGTTCGCTATTTTAGTCGGACTTTTCTGGGTGAACTTATTGCAACCCGGCGTAGGGGCAAACCTCGGACTCACTCAAAAGGTTACGGGCTTGGAAGCCGCGCGGCAATCCTTCGGAAAAACTTTAATAGA
This sequence comes from Ignavibacteriales bacterium, assembly GCA_027080245.1. Lineage (GTDB taxonomy): Bacteria > Bacteroidota > Ignavibacteria > Ignavibacteriales > Melioribacteraceae > WFQV01. The sequence continues at coordinate 2,180 of JALWSN010000497.1, forward strand.
CATTATCCCTAAAAATATTTTCGTTGCTTTTACTAAGGGAAAAATGCTTTCGATTATTTTCTTTGCTTTGATGTTCGGTTATTTTATAACCCGATTGGGAGAAAAACATCGTCTCATTCTTACTGATTTGTTCGACGCTTTTTTTGAAGCGATGATGAAGCTTACGATGTTCATTATTAAGTTTACTCCGCTTGGAATTTTTGGAATAGTTGCTAATGTAGTTTCCCGTCAAAGCGGCCATCTTGGGGCTTTAGCCGGAAGCCTTGGCGTTTACATGATTACGGTGTTCTTAGGATTGATTTTTCACGCAACGATTACGTTGCCAACGTTGGTTAAATTTATCGGCAAGTTGAACCCTGTTAAACACGCAAAAGCAATGGCGACGGCACTTTTAACCGCATTTTCAACTTCCTCTTCAAGCGCCACACTCCCTTTGACAATGGAAGCCATTGAAAACAACGCCGGCGTTTCAAACAAAATTTCAAGTTTTGTGTTGCCGCTTGGCGCTACCGTGAACATGGACGGAACAGCGCTTTATGAATGTGTTGCCGCTATGTTCATCGCTCAGGCGTACGGAATTCATCTTGGATTTATTCAACAAATAGTGGTCGTATTTACTGCATTGTTGGCTTCAATTGGCGCGGCTGGTATTCCCATGGCAGGACTGGTGATGATCACGATTATTCTTTCCGCGGTAGGATTACCCCTCGAAGGGGTTGGCTTGATTTTAGCGGTCGACAGAATCCTCGACATGTCCAGAACAACGGTTAACGTTTGGAGCGATAGCTGCGGGGCTGTTATTATTGCAAAATCCGAAGGCGAGAAGCTCAAAGTTGAATAAATCAGGGGTTTGCTTAAGATGAGCTTTTGCTTTTATTTAGCTTAACAGTCAGTTCAATCGAATCTCGATTGTATTTGTTTTCGACTTTATCTTTGTACTCGCTTAATGCTTCGTGGACAATATCCGCTATGGGCTTTCCCGTTCTTTTACTGTGGCGGTCGAGCCATTCTTTAATTTCCTGCGATAAAAATACAATTGTGCGAACCATTTTTA
>JALWSN010000498.1 GCA_027080245.1 Ignavibacteriales bacterium
CTTAAAAACAGCAATGGTGGAGGAAAAAGAATTTTTCACAAAATGGAAAGCCATTTTTGGTTTAAGCTCCGAATCAATTAAAGACCAGCTCGTTACGGGCCACACGTCGTTTATCTGCCAAATAATGGCGCCGTTTGTTCGAGGAGTGTTTAACCTCCAATGCTCAAGGCAAGTTTTTAAGGCAAAGCTTTGATTTAACTGCCCTAAATAAATGTAATCTTCAAACTCAGCAGGCAAAGGCAAATGCCCGGCTAAAAAGCGAAGAAGTCTTTCCGGACCTTCTATTTGCTTGTTGTGAAATTCAAAAATCTCATTTTGAATTTTTAGATTTTGGGGCGACAGATATTTTTTAAATGTGTCGTAATTAGCCGGACCTTGAAAACCAAACTCCGTAACAAATAAACTATTGTCCTCTGCGACCGTTTCGTAATCCTGCCAACCGCTCCAGATGTACCATTGATGTCTGTTCCCGCTGTTTTGAGAATTCGGGTCATTGTCGAACCCGAACGGTGAAGACTGCCAGTAAGGTCTCGAATTGTCTGTTTTCTTTAACAATCTTGGAATCAGCTCATTAAAAATTTTGTACCCCGGCATTTCTTCAATAGAAGCCGACTGTTGGAAACTCCAAATCCATTCGTTCTCGTTGTTACCGCACCAAATAGCCAACGAGGGATGAATTCGCAATCGCTTTACATTGTATGAAATTTCTTCCTTAATGTTTTTAATGAAGTCCTTTGTTTCAGGGTAAGAACTGCATGCAAACATGAAATCCTGCCAAACCATTAAACCGAGTTTATCGCACATTTCGTAAAAATAGTCATCCTCGTAATAGCCGCCGCCCCAAACTCTAATCATATTAGCGTTTAAGCTTTGTGCATATTCCAAAAGACTATTATATTTGGCTTTCCCGACTCTATCAGGAAACGAATCCGCCGGAATCCAATTAACTCCCTTAACAAAAATCTCTTTACCGTTTACTACAAACTTAAAAGTATTTTTGCCTTCCTCCTTCAATCTCAGTTCTATTGTTCGTATTCCTACTTTTCTTTTTTCAATGTCCAAAACATTTCCGGCTTCGTCTTGGAGCTGAATCTCCAATAAATAAAGGTTTTGTTTCCCTTCGCCGTTCGGGAACCACAAAGCAGGGTTCGGAACGTTTAGAATTCTTGAAAAACTTTTACTTCCAAATTTGAACTCCTTCAGAATATTTCGATTTCCCCTTTGAAGTTTAATAACAGCCTTTAATTCTTCATTAACAGAATCTTGAACATTGAAGGAGACACGAATTTTAGCAAAATCTTTTTTTAATTCTTCGGTAACAAAATTCAAATCTTTAATTTTAGGAACATCTAAAGTTTTTAAATAAACATTTTTAATCCCCGCAGTAGGGAATGCAGGTCCCCAATCCCAGCCGAAAGAATATTGCGGCTTTCTCAAATAAACTCTGCTTGTATTTTCAGTTCCCCCCGGAAGCTTAACGAATTTCTTTTCCAATCTTTCAGCCTCATTCAAAGCTGAAAATATTTTTATTTTTAGCTTGTTCTCCCTTTTTAACAATCCCGTAATTTCAATTTCTTTTTTCAAAAAAGCATTGTTAAGACGTACGATTTTTTGACCGTTTAATTCAACATCGGCAACAGTATCGACGTTCTCAAAAACTATTGCCATTCTTTTGGCATTGTTTAATTTTTTCGGGAGTTTAAATTTTGTTTCGTAAAGCCAGTCGCATTTGTCAATCCATTTTAATTTAAGTTCATTATCGTCGAAGAAAGGTTCGTCAATTATTTTTGCTTTTAATAACGCCAAATGAACCGTTGAAGGAAGCCTTGTCTTTATTGACCAATCCTTACTTAACGGTGTTTTTGCCCCGTTATTATTAAACAATCTTAATGTCCAATTATTAAGGAAATGTTTTTCAGTCATTGTTATTTTTCCCTCCCGACAAAAGCATTTTCAAACTTTTTTCAGCACCGGCATTGTTTTTAATCGATTGAATGGAAAGCAAAGTTTCAATTGTCGATTCCGCACCGGAATTTTTATTAACCGAGCTCTTCGAGAGGACACCATCGTAACAAATACCTGTTTTCGGGAAATACATTTTTGCATTGGCAGGATTGCCCCCGAAGAACCAGCGAGCAATTTCGGCTGCAAGTAAAGAGTATTTTTCTTCACCCGTTATTTCATTCATTTTAACAGCGGCAAATATCATCGGTCTTATTCCGTAAGCAATTTGTGGGAATTGTTTAATGGTTGAATCGTCCAAATTGAAGCTATTTAAATATTTCCGTTTTAATAGATAAGGGTAAAAATAATCTATTTCCTTTTGTGCCTTTTTAATAAAACTTTCTTCTCCCAAAGCCTTGCCTGCTTTCAACAAAGCGTAGGCTTGCGAATTCCCCCAGGCGTGCCATTTGTTTTCCCAACTTAAGAAAACGTAATAAGGAAATTGCTTCGAATTACCTCTCTGTTTCGAGATTATTCCGTTACACAAAGCCTTAATAATTTCTTTTACTTCCGAATCCTTACTAAGCAAATAATAATTGCTCAGCGCAATGGTAAGGATGGACGCTTGATCGGCGGCGTCTTTAAAAGGGAGCCAAAGGTTTTCATTATTTTTAAAACTCCTTTTCTCCTTTTTAAATTTCCCTTTAATTTTCGGGAGCAATTTCTCAACGGCATTTAAAATTCGAAGACTCAAATCCTTATTGCGTTTTTCAATTATCGGCACAGCTTCGGTCAGAGCCCAAAGCGCACGCCAACTCCACCAATTTGCTTCGGCACGGCTTGTCTTAAAGCTCTTGTTGATTTTGTAATCTTTCGTAATGAAGTTGTAAAAATAACCGTTGCTTGCTTGCATTTTTAAAACAAATTTCAACAGCAATTCCGCTTTGCGTAAATCCTCTTTGCTTTTTGTTTTTTGGAAACTGCGAAGGTAAAAAATCGCAGCGCGGGAAGCATCGTCCACACAGGCAATCCCTTCACCTTTGGCATCAACCCATTTGTAATCGGGGTATTCACTGTAAATGTGAACAATGCCGACCTGTTCACCGTTGAAATTTATTTCCTCGAACAGTTTGTCCAAATGTTCAGTGTTAACTTTTAACCGAACTTCTTCATTGTTCTTTTGACGGCAACCGTAAAAGGGAAACAACAATAGCAGGACGATTACCGAAATAATCAAATTTCTCATTTACACAAACCAATCAGGTAGTCCGTCGTTGTAGTT
>JALWSN010000499.1 GCA_027080245.1 Ignavibacteriales bacterium
TTGTAGGTTGAGGGTTTGGAAAAAGGTTAGAGCTCCAGCGGAGCGTTACTAATTGAACATTAAATCAAACAGGTACTTGCAATTTTTAACCTTGCAAATTTTTCCCTACAAATTTTAATTGATTGTGGGTAGCAAAAATGAAAACAATTCTTAAAATTAACCATGCTTACAAACACACCGAATTTGTAGGGTGAAATCAACATCGTTCCGAAAATGTTAATAATATTAGCGCGAACTCAATGCCTACGTCTGAATTACCCCTAATTTGAATTCGGGAATTTCGGGATTATTGTTTGCCGCTTCAATAGCGCGGGAAATGTACTTCCTTGTTTCGATTGGATCAATTATTTCGTCAATCCACAAACGGGCGGCGGCGTAAAGCGGCGAGGATTTGCTTTCATAGGAATTACGTATATTTGCCAACAACTCTTCCTTCTCTTTTTCAGAGATTTCTTTACCTTCTTTCTTAAGCTGTTTAATCTTAATTTCCAAGAGAACATTGCTTGCCTGATTACCGCCCATTACGGAAATCTTTGCGTTCGGGTAGGCGAAAATAAATCTTGGATCGTAAGCCTTTCCGCACATTGCATAATTGCCCGCGCCGAAACTATTCCCAACAATAATAGTAATTTTGGGTACCACGGAGTTAGCTACTGCGTTAACCATTTTCGCCCCGTCTTTAATAATGCCGCCGTGCTCGGCTTTGCTTCCAACCATAAAACCTGTCACGTCCTGAAGAAACACCAAAGGAATTCTTTTTTGATTACAATTCATGATGAACCTGGCAGCTTTGTCCGCAGCGTCGGAATAAATTACTCCGCCAATTTGCATCTCGCCTTTTTCCGTTTTTACTATGCTGCGTTGATTTGCAACAATGCCAACGGACCAACCGTCGATGCGAGCGTAAGCCGTAATAATGGTCTTGCCGTAGCCGGCTTTGTATTCGTTGATTTCCGAATCGTCCACGATTCTTGCCAGCAATTCGTAAGTGTCGTACTGTTGCAATGGATTTTCAGGTAGAATACCGTAAATTTCTTCGGCTGAAAATTTGGGCGGCTTTGGTTCTTCTCGGTTGAAATTAGCTTTAGGGAAGTCACCGAATTTATTTGTAAGTTCTCTAATCTCATTTAAACATGCTTCGTCATTTTCCATGATGTAATCCGTAACGCCGGAAATATTGGACTGAACTACGGCGCCGCCAAGAGATTCATTGTCGATTACTTCCCCAATTGCAGCCTTAACGAGGTGAGACCCGGCTAAAAAAACCGAGCCCGTGCCTTTAACAATCAAAGCTTCGTCGCTCATTATCGGCAGGTAAGCCCCGCCCGCAACGCAAGGTCCCATTATCGCTGAGATTTGAGGGATGCCCATCGCCGAAATTTTAGCGTTGTTTCTGAATACCCGTCCGAAATGTTCTTTGTCGGGAAAGATTTCTTCCTGCAAAGGAAGGAACACGCCTGCGCTATCGACAAGGTAAATAATAGGAAGTCTGTTTTCCATTGCAATTTCCTGGGCGCGTAAATTTTTCTTTGCAGTTATTGGAAACCATGCGCCCGCTTTAACCGTTGCGTCGTTGGCAACAATCATAAAATCCCGATTGTTAATTTTGCCAATTCCTGCCACCGTTCCAGCCGCAGGCGCGCCGCCGTATTCTTTGTACATGTCGTAAGCGGCGAACGTGTTTAGCTCAATAAAATTAGTGCCTTCGTCTATTAGCAATCGGATCCTTTCCCTGGCTGTAAGCTTTCCTTTGGCGTGTTGTTTTTCGATGGCTTTACCGCCGCCGCCAAGGTAAATTTTTTCTTTAATAGCGTTTAATTTTCTAACAAGATTCTTGTAATTATCTTCGTTTCGCAGAAAGGTTGCGTCCTTGATTATTTTGCTTCCAATTACTTTCATGTTCATTCCGTCGATTAAAATAATTTTAGAAGTTCTCGTGCAATCACTAATCTTTGCACTTCCGAAGTGCCCTCGCCAATTGTTAATAGTTTTGCGTCACGGTAATATTTTTCAACGGGGTAATCTTTAACGTAGCCGTAACCGCCAAAAATTTGAACTGCTTCGTTTGCAGCCCTTACCGCCAGTTCGCTTGCGAAAAGCTTAGCCATTGCGGCGGCTTTTAAATCGAATTTATTATTGTCCTTCCGCCACGCGGCTTTGAACGTCAACAGTTTAGCCGCTTCTATTTGTGTGGCAATGTCGGCGAACTTAAATTGCGTAGCTTGAAATTCAGCTAAAGTTTTACCGAATTGTTTCCGCTCTTTAGCGTAATTCATTGCCGAATCCAAAGCTCCTTCTGCAAGCCCAATGCTCAAAGCGGCGATGGAAATTCTACCGCCTTCCAATACTTTCATCGCTTGAACGAATCCATCGCCTTCTGCTCCGATTAAATTGTTGGCGGGAACTTTACAATTTTCAAAAATAAGTTCGCGGGTTTCGCTTGCTCGCATTCCCAATTTGTTTTCTTTTTTCCCGGCGTTAAATCCCTCAGTTCCTTTTTCAATTACAAAAGCGGAGATTCCCTTTTTACCCGCGTCTTTATTGGTTATTGCCATTACAACCGCTATTTCTCCCACGCCTCCGTGGGTAATGAAATTTTTCGAACCGTTAAGAACGAAATAGTCGCCTTCCTTTTTAGCGACGGTTCGCATTGCCGCCGCGTCGCTGCCGGAAGAGGGTTCGGTTAAGCCCCACGACCCGATTTTTTTGCCCGATGCTAATTCATGTAAATATTTGTTTTTTAATTCGTCGTTAGCAAATAGATTAATGTGATTTGTGCACAACCCGTTGTGAGCCGCTACTGACAAGGCAATCGCGGGGTCGACCTTGGCGATCTCCTCTACAATTAAGGCGTATTCAACGTAACCCAAACCAGCCCCGCCAAATTTTTCAGGGACAAGGATTCCTAAAAATCCAAGCTCTCCTAATTGACGCATTATGTCCATTGGAAATTCTTGCGCCTCATCCAATTCGGCAACAACGGGTTTTATTTTTTCGTTGGCAAATTCTTTAATGGTTGCTTGAATTGCTTTCTGTTCGTCGGTTAATTCAATAAACATTCTTCCGTTTTGTTCCAGCATAATTGCTCCTCTTCTAAATATCTTTTTTAAAGTTTGAAATTATTTTGTCCGCCACAATGTAAGGTGAAAGGTTCCCCTTAAGAATTTCAGGCAAAGATTTACTTAAATGAGCTTCCCTTGCTTCGTTACAGATTTGTGA
>JALWSN010000500.1 GCA_027080245.1 Ignavibacteriales bacterium
GCCCATTTTAAAGCGATTTAAAATTGAGCTTAATTTTCCTTTTTTAAGGATTGTGTCGGAGTCGACCCGTTCGATTTTCACGTCGGGGAAGTAATACAGCAATTCATCTTCCACGCGTTGAGTGCCTGTTCCAAAAAATTTAATGTTTGTAGAACCGCAATTGGCGCAAACTTTCGGCGTTTGTTTTGAAGCGCCGCAGTAATGGCAGCGCATTCGGTTGGTTTTCAAATGGTAAACCATTGGAACGGAACAATCGTCGCACATTAAAATCTCGCCGCATTCTTCACAGTAAAGTTGAGTTGCAAATCCGCGTCTGTTTTGTAAAATAATTACGCCTTCGTTCCTGTTAATTCTTTCCCTTATTTTGTTCAGCAATTCTTGAGAAAAAATATTGCTCATTCTTTTCTTCTTCGCTTCGATTATCACGTTAACCAATTTGATTTCGGGGAGCAAGGCGTTGTCAACTCTTTCTTTCAACTCAAGCAGCTGATATTTGCCCTTCAATGCGTTAAACATGCTTTCCACTGAAGGCGTGGCTGAACCCAATAATACGGGGCATTTGTAGATGCTGGCTTTCATTATTGCCGAATCCCGCGCATTGTATTTGGGCGGCTGCTCGAACTGTTTGTAACTTGAATCGTGCTCTTCGTCCACAACAATCAATCCGATGTTCTTCAAAGGCGCAAAAAGAGCCGAGCGGGGACCGATAACAATTGAATATTTGCCTTGAATTACAGCCCGCCAAGTGTCGTATCGCTCGCCGGGCGAAAGCCTTGAATGCATTACAGCCACTTTGTTTGCAAAGTTGTTGTAGAATCGTTTTGTGATTTGCGGGGTTAAGGATATTTCCGGCACAAGAATTAAAACCGTTTTGCCCGCTTCCAAAGCTTTTTTTGAAAGCTCAATGTAAACCTGTGTTTTTCCGCTGCCCGTTACGCCATGCAACAAGAAAGGTTTAAATTTTCCTTTGCTAATAAATGGGCTTATTGTTGCAATTATTCCCTTCTGAGCTTCTGTTAACTCAAATTGAGCAAGTTCTTCCCGGTAGAGTTCGTCGTGCAATCTTTCAACTTTTTTTAAGAATATTTCCACAACGCCCTCCCTTGCCAACGCGGCTAAAGAAGAATGGTTTGCGCGAGTTTTGTCCAACAATTCTTTTTGAGAAATCTCGTCTTCGGATTCCATTAACGCAAGCAAAATAGCGGCTTGGCGAGGCGCCCTTTTTTCCCGTTGCTGTATTTCCAAATAAAGCTCGGCGCCGCTTTTAGCAAGCCTGACGTAATTGGCGGTTTTGTCCTTTACAAGCGGCTGTTTTAACAATGAAAACGACTGAACGGCTTTTTGATTTTCAAGCGTTTTTATTGTGTTGTAAATGTTTTTTTTGCCCAGTAATTTTTGAAGCGAGCTTAGTTTAATCCTTTCATTCTTTTGAAGTATTTGAAGAACTTTAATGGTAGTAGGACTTTTAAACTTACCTTTAAGCAAAAGCTCCTCGCATCTCTTAACGTCTGCCACTATTAATTTTTGTGATTCTACCGACAAACCGTAAGGAACAGCGTTTTTCAGCGTTTCGCCCAAAGAACTTAAGTAATATTCGCTTAGCCATTTGTAGAATTGCAAATCCGCTGGGCTAAAAACCGGTTCGTCGTCAAGGATCTCTAAAATTTCTTTTAGGAGAATTCCTTCCGGCTTAGCGTTGGAAATTTCAATTACGAAGCCAGTCAAAACCCTTTTGCCAAAGGGCGCGGCGACTCTAACTCCAACTTTAGCCTTGTCCAACAAGGTTTCCGGCGTTGTGTAAGAATAAATGCCTCCACCTGGCAACGCAAATGCCACACTTAAAATTTTTTCGTCTGTTGCCTTCCGAACCATTGTTGTTTACTTGGTTAAATATTTGTTAAATCCTTTCCAAAGTTAAACCTCTTTTGCGCTGTTTTCAACGTTAAATGGTTTAAAACTTTGGTATTATTGATTATTGAATCATTATTCAAAAAACCGAGACAAAACAATTAAAGTATTTGAACGACAGTTGGATTTAATCTTTTGGGAAGATGATTTGTTTTAAAGTTCTTTTTCCCCCAATAAGAAAAGTTTGTTAAAATTATTAATAAAAAGTTGGTTTTAAAAAAATTCTGAGAAGGTTGCTCTTTCAATAATTACTAAAAATTTTTCCTACTGCTAGCTTTAAATCTTTGTTGAACCTTTTGCTTTCAAAAGAAAAGCCAACTTTTTAATTTTAAAATCAAAATTATTTCTTATTTCTTAAGCTTTGGAAGATGTATTTAAACGAAAGAACAAAAAAGTTATTTTATTATGGTCTATTTGCTTGCGCGATGGCTTACGTTGAATCGGCCGTTGTTGTTTACCTGCGCAAAATCTACTATCCGCAAGGATTTGCTTTCCCGTTAAAGCAAATTGAGAGCTCGATTGCTTTGGTTGAAATCGGCAGGGAAGCTGCTACGCTAATAATGCTTGTCACAATTGCTATTGCCGCATACAAAAAATTCAAAAACAGATTTGCGCTTTTTGTCTATCTTTTTGCGCTTTGGGATTTGTTTTACTATTTCTGGTTAAAAGTATTTTTAAATTGGCCAAAGGGTTTTGGAGATTGGGATGTTTTGTTTTTAATCCCGGCACCATGGGTCGCACCGTGGACTGCTCCTGCTATCGTTAGCGTTGCGCTAATTTTTGCAAGCGTGACAATTCTTTTGTTCGAAGAAAAATTCCCGCCCGGGATTTTAAGTTCTAAGGAATGGCTCTTAGAAATCTTAGCCGCTCTTTTAATTTTATTTACCTTTTTTACCAACTCGGCTTTGGTTCTTAAAGGGGGCTTGCCAACGGAATACGATTGGCTTGTTTTTTCAATAGGAGTTGCTCTTGGTTTAATTGTCTTCGTTCGGAGATTGCTTGGCTAAATTGAGACTTTCATTTTTTTTCAACGATGCTTCCCTTAATTCCTTTTTAAAATCCTTTAGCTTTGTTTGTAGTTCTTGGCTGCCAACCGAAAGAATTTGCGCCGCAAGAATTGCCGCGTTCTTTGCTCCGTCAATAGCTACGGTAGCTACGGGAACTCCGGATGGCATTTGTACAATGGACAAAAGGGAATCGAGCCCGTTCAAAGCTTTGCTTTTTATTGGAACGCCTATTACCGGTAAAGTTGTGTAAGCGGCTACAACGCCCGGCAAGTGAGCGGCGCCGCCGGCTGCCGCTATTACAA
>JALWSN010000501.1 GCA_027080245.1 Ignavibacteriales bacterium
TTCCTATTTAACGATTTTTGAAGTTTGGCTTGCGCTTTTCAAGAAATGCTTGTGTTCCTTCCTTGAAATCTTCCGAACCACAGCAAATTGCAAACAGGCTTGCTTCCAGATGCAATCCTTCGCTTTCACTTAATTCGTTGCAGCTAACAACCGCTTTCGTGGCCATTCTAACGGCAATTTGTGCTTTGGAATTTATTTTCTTAGCCATTTCGATGGCTTTAGTCATTAACTCTTCGGCGGGGTAAACGTGGTTAACTAATCCTATTTTTTCCGCCTCTGCGGCTTTAATGTAATCTCCTGTTAAAATGTATTCAAGCGCTCTGCCAGAATTAATTAAACGTGCCAGCCTTTGCGTTCCGCCGTAACCGGGAATAATGCCCAAATTCACTTCGGGCTGACCGAAAACGGCGTGCTCCGAAGCCAACCTTATGTGGCACGCCAACGCAAGCTCGCAACCTCCCCCCAGAGCGTAGCCGTTAACAGCTGCAATTACCGGTTTGTTTAATTTTTCAATTTTGCTGAAAACCGCTTGCCCCTTTTCGGCAAATTCGCGCCCCTGTAATAATGTTAGTTTGTTAAGCTCCGCAATGTCAGCTCCGGCTACAAAAGCTTTCTCTCCGCTGCCGGTTAAAATAACAACGTTAATTTCATCGTCTCTTGAAATATTAACAAACACGTCGTCTAATTCGTTTACCGTCCTTTCGTTTAACGCGTTTAATTTTTCCGGTCTGTTAATTGTAACAAATGCGATTGAGTCCTTAACTTCGAAAATAATGTTTTCGTAATCCATTTTTAACTCTCCTAAATTTTTACTGCCACAGGTACTCTAATTCTCAAATTAAAAGATAAATATTGATTACTGTAAAAATAGTTGTAATAAACGCCCACGTCTATTAAAAACATCGAAAGACCTCCGCCTAACTGGAAGCCTGTCATGGATTTGGTTTCGGTGTAATCGCTACGGGGAGAACCTATCTTAAATTCGTGCAAGCGTTCAAGAATGGCAAACGCAAGTCCGCCCTCGACATACGGGAGCACAATAATTACTTGTTTTACAACAGGCGGAAAGAAGAACCTTGCTCCCGCTCCGAAAGTAAAAAGATTACTCGATATTGAAGAATAATCAGTTGTTTGGTAAAAATGTTGCTTACCGGGAAAATGCTGGTAGCCGAACCTACCGTAAAAAAACAATGGAAGAAAATTATTGTCCGTGTAAGAACTTTCAAAATTCAAACCAATTCCTATATTGTGGCTAATGGAAAGATCCCCGATAGGCATTCTGGGTCCTATTGCCATCGAAAAAAACAAACCTCGCGCCTCGCCTAATTTGATTATTTGAGCCGGAACAAGCGACGCGGTTAATAGAATTATTAAGACAAACTTTTTCATTTCACAATTTTATTATTAAATGTTTCTGTTCCAACACCATATTTGTAAACCATCTTACCGCCGTATTTGCCCGTTTGATAAACAAAAATCAATCCTAAAATTCCTAAAATTAAAATAATCAATTCCTTTTTAAAATCTAAATTTTTCTTTGAGACGAAATAAATTTTAAAGAAGAGGATTCCGGTAAAATACCACATCATAATTGTGGCGTAGGTTTGGTGAGTTTCTTCAACTTGCAAAATATTTTTTGAAGGCGAGAGGAATTTTAAGAATTCTTCCGCGCTGTTGCCTGTGAGAACCGCAGCAACGGAAAATAAAACTCCAAAAATTAAAATGACTAATGCTGCTTTCGAAAAGTATTTTTTACCCGAAATTACTCCCGTTAACTCTAAAACAACGTAAGCAAAAAACAAAGCAATTGGGAAGTGAACAATCTCCGGATGTAAACTCCTTAATAATTCCATTGAGAACCGATTTGTTTTGTTAAATGCAAATATATTGAATTTAAATTTAACAACGGCAACAAATATTTTCAAAATTATGGTTTTCGCTTAAAACCTATTTTGATTTGCTTTATTAAAATTAAATAAAAAAATATTTCACAACTATAAACAATTTTTTATTTCATTCGACAATAGTAATAAATAATTTATTTTTTAATAAAAGGAGAATAGCGGGATGAAGCGAATGCTTAGAAACGTGAGTTTGAGGGTTAAGTTAGGAGGGATTGCCGTTACGCCGATTTTATTTTTGTTTTTGTACATGTTCCTTTTTTATTTCCCCGAGCAAAAGAAAAATCTTGTTTCGAAAGTTGAGGCATCTACCAAAAGCAATGTTGAAATTGCCGCTAATTTAATTAATCAATACAAGAATTTAGCGGACAGAGGCGTCCTTTCAAAGGAAGAGGCTCAACAACGAGCGGCGGAAAGAATTAAAAATTTAAGATACAACGGGAAAGGGTATTTTTGGATTAACGACTTTACTCCCAAAATGGTAATGCACCCTATTAAACCTTCTCTAAACGGAAAATATTTAGGAGATTTTAAAGATCCAAACGGATTGGAGCTTTTTAATGAAATGGTAAAAATCTGCAAAGCTAAAGGCGGAGGCATTGTAAAGTACGAATGGCCAAAACCCGGGTTCGACAAGCCTCAGGAAAAAATATCCTACGTAAAAGCTATTCCCGAATGGAATTGGATTGTTGGAAGCGGGGTTTATTTAAGCGATATTAATGCAGAATTTTCCGCCATGCGCGCTGCTATTTTTAATAAATTGATATTTTTCTTATTGCTTGCTTTAGTGGTGGCTTACTTTATTGCCAAATACTTATTGAACAATATTAGCGTCACATTGGAAGCTTTTTCGGAAGTGCAAAATGGCAATCTTGAAATACAGCTCGAAGTGGATTCAAAGGACGAATTCGGTAAATTGAAAGCCTCTTTCAATTCGATGGTGAAAAAAATGAAAAATTTGTTTTCCGAAGCCGAAAGGAAAACGGCGGAAGCCGAAGAAAACGAAAAGTATTTGGAAGAAAATACTAACATTTTGCTTGGCGCAATGAATGAATTCAAAAATGGAAATTTGACTATTGCGTTGGATTTACCCGAAAAACAAGATGTTATTTACAAAATATTCGACAATTTCAATCAAGTTATTGAAAAGTTTAATGAAATGCTGAAACAGCTTTCCGAAACTATTGAAAGAACCGATGAGGCAAGCGAGTTAATTTCCTCGAGCACGGAACAAATGGCGGCTGGCGCCAGTCAGCAATCGGCTCAAGCTTCCGAAGTGGCGAGCGGAGTGGAAGAAATGACGGCAACTATTTA
>JALWSN010000502.1 GCA_027080245.1 Ignavibacteriales bacterium
GAGTGAGCGTCCGCATTGATTGCAAAAAGGCAGCCTTTGTTCCGCGCTTCGTAAACGTAACGCCAATCCAGATCCAGCCTGTGTGGATTGGAATTTATTTCAATGGCAACGTTGTTGGCAACGCACGCGTCGATTATCTTGTTAACGTCGAAGGCGTAAGCGTCTCGCCGCAAAAGTAATCTGCCTGTTGGATGCCCAAGCAAATTAGTCAACGGATTTTCAATTGCTTTAATCATCCTGGCGGTCATTTCGCTTAATGGCATTCTGAAATTAGAATGAACGCTTGCCACGACGAAATCAAGTTCCCGCAGAACGTCTTCGACGTAGTCGAGCGAGCCGTCATTTAAAATGTCCGATTCAATCCCCTGAAAAATTTTAATTTTAAATTTGTCTTGAATCTTCTCGATTAATTTCCTTTGCTCGGAAATTCTTTGTTCGCTAAGTCCGTTAGCGTAAAAAGCAGATTTACTGTGGTCGCAAACCACTGCGTAGTGGTAGCCTGAACTTTCAGCCGCTTCCAGCATTTCCTCAAGTGAATTGTTCCCGTCGGAAAAGGTAGTGTGGAAGTGCATTAAACCAATTAAATCCTTTTGCTCGATTATTGAATTGTTCATTGTAGGCTCCCTTAAAGAAAAATACTCCTCTTCCCTCATTTCGGGAATGACAAACGGGAAGTTATTTCGAGTAAAAAAATCTTGTTCGGAATTTGCCTGCTCTACGTCTCCAATCTTAGCGAGGAAACTTTCTTTCCCCGTGCTTATAAGTTTTTGTTTTTCAAATTCTTTTTCGTCAAAAGAATAATAAAGTTCAATATTTGAATTGTTCAAATATTGAACAGTTAATATTTTGAACTGTTCATTTTGTCTCAAAGTATTAATTTCTTTTTCGGCAAGTTCGTTTTTAAGTTTTTCAACTTCGTCTACTAACAAAGCAAATTTGAAGTCTTTGATTGCTTCTCTTACTCTTCTAACCTCGCCTGTTGTTTCTAATTTCAAAACGGACTTACATTCTTTAATGCGGAAGTAAATTTCATCCGAAAATTTCAAGGCTTGATTCAGTAAGAAATAATTTCTCCTTTCGTTTAATTTTTTTAGCTCAGCAAGAATGTTCTCCTGTGTTTTTAAGCCGAAGCCTTTCAATTCCGCTACTTTATTTTCTTTACAAGCGCGTTCAAGCTCTCCTGCGTCTCGAATTCCAAGGCTGTTGTGCAAAGTTCTTATCTTCTTAACGCCCAACCCCCTAATAGACATCATTTCAATAATCCCTTCGGGAGTTTTGTCGATTAAGTTAGTAAGCTCGGGCGATTCGCCGGTTTTAATTAAATTTTCCAGAAAAGAAAAAATCCCTTTACCAATTCCCTTAACCTTCTGAAGTTCTTTATTTTCAACCATTTGGGCAACGTCGCCAGGCAATTGCCTAATAATATTAACCCCATTCCTGAACGCCCTTACTTTAAAAGGATTTTCGTCGTGAAACTCCATTAAATCCGCAAACAAATTTAATTTCTTTAGTATTTCCTTTTTTTCCATTGCAGAGGTTTGTAATTTTTCAATTCGAATTTAAATTTAATAAATTTACTTGTTTCGTGGGAATTAAATGAAACAAAAAAAACAACCGCTGAAGATTAAGATCCGTAATTTTAAAAATGGGGACGAAGAACAAATTGCCAGAATTTGCCTAGCTACAGGCTTAAGCGGAAAGGACGCTTCGGAATACTTTAATAATAAAAAGCTTTTGGCTTACTACTACGCTTTGCCTTACGTAAAACGCGAACCGGAATTGTGCTTCGTTGCAGCCGTGGAGAATTTACCCCTTGGTTACATTCTTGGAACCAAGGATTCAAAAGCTTTTAGTAACTGGTGCGAGGCAAGTTGGTTCCCCGAGTTGCGCAAAAAGTTCCCCAAAAATTCCGCTGTCAAAACACCTTTTGAAAAACGAATTTTAGAACTAATTCACAAAGGTTACAAACCAAAGGAAGAATTGCTAAATTTCCCGGCCCATTTGCACATCGACATCCTTCCAATTGCCCAAGGGCAAGGAATGGGACGAAAGTTAATAATCAAATTTTTAGAAAAGTTAATTGCGCTCAATGTGCCGGCTGTTCATCTTGAAGTTGGGAAGAAAAATTTAAATGCAATTGGATTCTACAAAAATTTAGGGTTTGAAATAATAAAAGAATACGAAGCTTCGATTGCGTTTGGGAAATATTTGAATTAGGTTAATAATCGGGCATAAATAAATTCAGCCTCTTTAAGTTCTCTCTCTTCTTCCCAAAAGGAGCAATGGGGTGGAGTTGCTGGAAGAGTCTTAAGTAACGAAGTTTTAATCAATAAGATTTGTTGTTTCCTTTGAGCCCCTGAACCTTTGAACCTTTTAGCCTCTTTACCTTTTTCATTCATCATTCATAATTCACCAAAGAACCGACAAGCACTAACCAAGAACTTAAACAAAACAATCTAAAATTCAATAAATGTAACATTCACGACAAATAAACGTTTCCGACATTTTTAGATTACCGCTAAAAAAATGAAAATAAATTTAACGTTATTCATTTCTCCAAGCTGTCCTACTTGCTCTAAAGTAAAGCGGGATTTGATGTCACTCTTTAGAGACAAAAAATACGTAACGCTGAAAATAAAGGATATTTCCAATATTGTTAAGCCCAAAATAATTATAGTTCCCGCTTTGTTCGTGAACGAGGAACTTTATTCCTACGGCGAATTTAACGAGGAGAAATTGCGTAATTACATTACAAGTAAAATTAACCTAAGAATTTAAAAGAATCTCACTGCACTAAAACAATTCCACTTTCCTTAAAAAATTCTACTCCAAAGTTTGTAAAATTAAATAATACAGAACTAAAGATTTTTTGTTCTTTTGCGATAATAGAGTCGGTAAAAAAATTTTTTTCAGGAGGCGAGCAAAAATGAGAAAGAAATTAAGATATCAAATCGGATTATTGTTCTTCGTATTAGGTGGCATTTTTATTTTTGCCGTAGCGTTTACGTTCAATGCTGTCGATAAAATCAGTCAGGATGCGGAAATAATTAACATAGCCGGAAGGCAAAGAATGTTAACGCAAAAAATGACGAAAGAAGCTATTGGCGTTTCAAAAGGAGTGATAAAGTCCGAAGAATTAGACAAAACCGCCGAACTTTTTGATGAAACATTGCGGGGATTAATTTACGGAAATAAGAC
>JALWSN010000503.1 GCA_027080245.1 Ignavibacteriales bacterium
GACTTAGCTAAGGAATCCAAAGTAAAAGGAAAAGTTTTTCATGCGTTAAAAAACGAAGATTTCCTTCCTTTGCATCAAATTTGGGGAGAGGAAAATTACGGTTACACATTCTTTGAATACGAGCTAGCTCCCGAGGCGATTAAAAATGCTTCTCGGTACAACATGGTATTTGCTGGTTCGTCGTGGTGTAGGGAAAAGCTCGAAAATTACGGCATAAAAAACGTTTGCACATTAATTCAAGGCGTTGATTTGAATAAATTCTACCCGGGAAAAAAATCTTCTAACAGAAATTTGTTTGTAATTTTTTCCGGCGGAAAATTTGAACTAAGAAAAGGGCAAGATTTGGTTTTGCGCGCCGTAAAAATTCTACAGGAAAAATACAAGGATATTATTCTGATTACTTCCTGGTACAACATTTGGCCACAAACAATGGAATCGATGAAGCTATCCAATCACATTAAATTTGAGTTACAGGGCAAAGGGTGGGACGAGCAAATGAATCATCTTCTGAAAATTAATGGACTCAATCCGGAAAAAACTTTTGTTTTACCGCTTGTGCCAAACGAACAGCTAAGAGAAATTTACAAAAATACGGACGTCGGATTATTTCCCAACAGGTGCGAAGGAGGCACAAATCTCGTTTTAATGGAATACATGGCTTGCGGAAAACCTGTTATAGCTTCGTTCAATAGCGGGCACAAGGACGTTTTAACCGAGGAAAATTCAATAATGTTAAAAGAAATGCGCGAATTCAAGCTTTTCGACCAAAACGGGAGCCTAAAGGCGGATTGGAGCGAACCAGAGCTCGACGAAATAGTAGACAAACTCGAATGGGCGTACTTAAATAGAGGCGAAATTCAGAAAATAGGACGCGCCGCAGCGGAATCGATGAAGAATTTTACGTGGGAAAAAACCGCCGAAACTTTGATTGGGAAGATATTTTAGTGACTAATATTAGCCAAACGAACAATATTGAGTTGCCATAAGTTCAATAAACTTAAGATTTTACAAAAAAACGAAGGAAAAATTTGGTACGGTTTTGGCTAATAGTTAATAAAGATTAACAAATAAAATGAAAGCAAGAGAAGATTTACATATTTGGTTAGCTTACGTTTCATATCCGGTAACTACCGCCGTTTACTTTGAACGAGCTTTAAGAAAGAAATACAGAGTCACCACAATAGGACCCCAACTCCCTCCCCGTTTGATAGAAGCTTGGGATTTAAAAAATCTCAAGCTTCCTATCTTACCTTTAAATATTCAAACGGATTTCACTCCTAATCTTGAGGAAATAAAGAACTCGATCCCTTCTAAATTTATTCCGGATCTCTTTCTTTGGGTTGAATCCGTAGCGGGATATTTCCCGCAGAACATGCAAGCTTTGGGATGTCCTACCGCATGCTATTTAATAGATTCTCACATCCATTTAAATAAACATCTTCAGTGGGCGAAAAACTTTGATTTTGTTTTTATTGCTCAGCTAGAGTATTTGCAAGAATTCAGGGAAAAATCTAATCCCAATACGTTTTGGTTGCCTTTAGCCGCCGATCCCACCACTCATTCGAAAAGAAGCGACGAGAAAATTTACGATGTTGGTTTTGTTGGTTCAATGAATTCCGACGTTCATATTCGTCGCATTAATTTATTGAACGCAATAAACAAACATTTCCCCGTTCATTACGAAAGATGTTTTGACGTTGAAATGGCGGAGTTGTTTTCGAAATCCAAGATTGTTTTTAATAACGCCATTAAAAACGATTTGAACATGCGGGTTTTTGAAACGCTTTCCATCGGTTCGTTTTTATTGACCGACAGAACTCTTAACAGCGGACAGGATGAAATGTTCGTTGACGGGGAGGATTTAGCCGTTTACGAGGACGAAGAAGTTGTTGAAAAGGTAAAATTCTACCTCGAGCGTGAAGATTTAAGGGAAAAAATAGCAAAACGTGGAAATCAATTATCTCGCGCGGCGCACACGTATTTTCACAGAACGGAAGAATTATTGAATGTTGTTACCGGGGCGAAATCCGAAACTAATTCTCCGGAGGATTGGCGGGAACTTTCCTTAAAGAAGGAAAAGGTTTTTGTGGAATCTAATAACTTGGGTTCGAAAAAGATTGAAAAAAGTTTTGTGATTCCCGTTTTAGACATGTCTCCTTCAAGCCTTTACAATATTGAAACTTTACTGAAAGACCTCGAAAAAATAGAAGGAGAAGTAATAGTTGTTTTTAACTCGCTGGAAATGTACGAGAAGTTCAAGAATCACGAAAGAATTGACGAGTTTGCCGTAATGAAGCATAATGTTGGGGTATCAAGGGCTTGGAATATAGGGTTAGATATTGCGCGAGGCAAAGTTACATTTATTTGCAATGCCGATTTGCACATCGAAGCGCAAGCCGTTGAAAAGCTTTACGAGGCTATTAATGAATTGCCTGACGCCGCTATTGTCGGCCCGCAAGGCTCGTATGTTAATTTCGAAAATTTGAAAGTTTTTCAATATTTCGAGAAAGGAAATTTTAACGAAGTCCATCAGGTGGACGACGTTTCAGGATTCTTTTTTGCCGTAAAAACGGAATTGTTTAATTCCAACGTGCTTCATTTCGATAATCAGTACACCCCCTGCTACTACGAGGAATGGGACATTGCGCTTCAGGCAAAGTTAGCCGGATTCAAGCTTTACGCCGTGCCAATGGAAGGATACAATCACCACTGGGGCGGCTCGATTGGAAGCTTCAACAGGGAAATTACTTATTACGATAAACAAGAATTCGTTAAAGAAATTTACGATAGAAACAAAAAATTGTTCGAGGAAAAGTGGAAAACTTTAAGCGCAATGCTGGAAGAGCCGTACTTGTTGACGAGCGTTTGGGTAGAAAAGGTAATGAATAAAGTTGAAGGCATGGTTAAAAAAGAAAAATGGGCGGAAGCAATGAAATTGATTAATGAGGTTCGAGTACAATTTCCGAAATATTTACCGGCGTTGGAGACTGCGGCAAAGATTGCGTTCAAAGTAGGAAACACCGAACTTGCATTAAAGGCTTTGGAAGAGATTCAGAAAATCGACCCGCAATACAAAATAAAATTGGAAGAAGATTTTGCGATAGGAGCAATAAATAATAATATCAATAATTACAAGGAGGTAACAAATGTCAGCCTTTAGAATTAACACCAACATCGGGGCACTCAGG
>JALWSN010000504.1 GCA_027080245.1 Ignavibacteriales bacterium
AGCATTGATATTGTATTAGGAGAAGTGGATAGATAATGTACGAAATATTTGTAAATCTATTTAATAGTCAAATACTGGCAATGGCGGTTTCCGCCGCGCTGCCGCTGTTTGTCTTTATTCTGCCTTTTGCGTTATTCGCCGTTTTGTTTGAACGCAAGGTGTCCGCTCATATGCAGGACAGGCTTGGTCCGATGCGGGTTGGTTACCACGGCGTTTTGCAAACGGTTGCGGATATTCTGAAGCTATTGCAAAAGGAAGACATCGTAGCTGAGAATGTGGATAAGCCGTTTTTTAATTTGGCGCCGTACGTTGTTTTTGTTGGCAGCTTTGCCGCTTTTGCGGCTATTCCTTTTTCGAGCAAGTACATCGGCACGCACGCCGAAGTTGGAATTTTTTACTTAATTGCCGTCTCGTCTCTGGTTGTGGCCGGTTTGTTAATGGCTGGCTGGTCCAGCAACAACAAATATTCCCTTTTGGGCGCGATGCGCTCGGCGGCGCAAATGGTAAGCTACGAAATCCCCACGGCGCTTGTGATTCTTTCGGTTGTAATGTACACCGGAATGGTTCTGCCGAACCATGTGGGAACGTTCAGCCTCGAAAAAATGAGCCAAATGCAAACGGCGTATTTCTGGAATTGGACAATTTTCGGCGGTCCCGTCTGGTCGGTCAACAAATTCCTGCTGATTCCTTTCATGATTGTGGCTTTTGTGATTATTTACATCAGCACGCTTGCCGAAGTTAACAGAACGCCGTTCGACATTCCCGAAGCGGAATCGGAACTGGTTGCCGGTTACCACACGGAATACTCGGGAATGAAATTTGCGATTTTCTTCCTCGCCGAATACGCCAACATGTTTGCCGTTTCCGCCGTTGTTACTACAATCTTCTTTGGCGGTTACCAGTCTCCCATTGGCTACCTCGGCAACACGCTGCACATTGCTTGGCTCGTTCCAATCGAACAATTCTTCTGGTTCAGCGCAAAGGGAATTTTCTTTGTGTTCGTGCAAATGTGGCTGCGTTGGACTTTGCCCCGCTTGCGCGTCGACCAGCTGATGACCGTTTGCTGGAAATATTTAATCCCTTACGCTTTCGTAAATTTAGTAATTATTGGAATAATAACTTTGCTTTGATATGAAAGAATATTTGAGAAATACATGGCTGGCTATCTGGACGATTTTAATCGGAATGAAAGTTACGTTCAAACATTTGTTTGAGCCCGCGGTTACAATTCAATATCCCGACGTCAGGATCCCGCTGCCCAGCCGCGCGCGTAACAGGCTTTACGTTAACATCGACGATTGCATCGGCTGCGACCAATGCGCAAGGGCTTGCCCCGTTGATTGCATTGAAATTGAAACAGTAAAAGCTTTGCCCACGGACGATTTGGGAACGACTTCGAACGGCAAGCGAAAAGCTTTGTGGGTCACAAGTTTTACAATCGACATTGCAAAATGCTGTTTTTGCCAGTTGTGCGTTTTCCCGTGTCCTACCGAATGTATTAAAATGACGGACGTTTACGAATACTCCGAATACGAAAGGGAAAACCTGATTTACCAGTTTAGCGCTTTAACCCCGGGCGAAGCCGAGGAGAAAAAAGCAAATTACGAAAAATTCATGGCGGAAAAAGCGGCGGCTAAAGAAGCCGCGGCTAAGGCTAAAGTTCAGGCGGCTCAAAAGGTTCAGGCTAAACCCGCTCCTAAGGAAAACACCGACGAAAAGAAAGATGAAAATAAAGATTTAGATCAACAGAAAAATAAATCGACTGAATAATATGAGTTTGTACGACGTAATATTTTACTTGTTTGCTCTGGTGACGCTTGTTTCAGCCTTCATGGTTGTAACTACTAAGAACATTGTGCACGCTGCTTTTTACTTGCTGTTTACGTTCTTTGGCGTCGCCGGAATTTACGCCCTGTTGGGAGCCGACTTTATTGCCGTGGTTCAATTAATGGTTTACGTAGGCGGAATTTTGGTTTTGATTTTGTTCGGAGTGATGCTTACTAACAAAATCACAAACGTCCAAATTCGTAGCGGTTCAACAAACCTTGTGGCGGCAGCGGTGGTAATCGGAATTTTTGCCGGAGCTCTTTTAACAATGATGTTGAACACAAGGTGGCTCGTTAATCCCGGCAAAACTTTAATCACAACAATTCCGCAAATTGGTTCCCTTCTGGTAAAACAATACGTTTTAATTTTTGAATTGTTGGGAATTTTACTTTTGATTGCGCTTGTGGGCGCGGCGTCTATTGCAAGAAAAGAAGAAAGAGAAAAATGATTCACGTAAGTTTAACGCATTATTTGGTAGTTAGCGCGTTCCTGTTTTCCTTCGGGCTTTACGGGGTTGTTACACGCAAGAACGCGGTAATGGTGCTCATGGGAATTGAGCTGATTTTAAATTCGGCTAACATTAATTTCGTCGCCTTTTCCAAATTCGGCAACTACGGGCTTAACGGGCAGATAATGGCGCTGTTCGTCATTATTCTTGCCGCGGCCGAAGCGGCTATCGCGCTAGCGATTGTTCTGAATATTTACAAAACTTTTGCGCACGTAGATGTGGACAAAATTAACAATTTAAAAGAATAGTGTGATTTATGAGCGATATTACATTAGTTAATCTTTCGTTAATAATTTTACTTTTGCCGATTTTCGGTTTTACTATTTTAATTTTCTTCGGCAAAAGATTTCCAAAACTTTACCTGCTCGAAACTACTTTCCTTGGAATTGCTTTTGTTCTTGCGGCAATTATCGGGTTCGTGAAGTTGGGAACGCTGACCGAGCATACGATTATTTTTCAATTCACATGGATTGATTTTGGCAAACTACCCCTGTTTGGACATCTTAAGTTTATTCTCGGCGTTAAAATAGACAATCTAACCGCAATAATGCTCCTTGTGGTTACTTTGATTAGCTTTTTGGTTCACGTCTATTCGATTGGCTACATGCACGGCGACAAGCGGTTCAGCCGATACTACGCCTATTTGGGATTATTCTCTTTTTCGATGCTGGGAATTGTGCTTACGCATAATTTGTTAACGCTTTACATCTTCTGGGAACTTGTTGGACTTTCCTCCTATTTGCTGATTGGTTTCTGGTTCGAAAAGAAATCCGCCGCCGACGCCGGCAAAAAGGCTTTCCTCGTTAACCGCGTGGGCGACATTGGAATGTTCCTTGGAATTTTAATCTTATTTACGAATTACCACACCTTTACTTACGATTCCATTTTTGCCGCAATCGGCGCGGGACACCTGCCGTTTAACAGTCCCGCATGGCTTACCGCGGCTGGAATATTGTTGTTCATGGGCGCTGTAGGCAAATCGGCTCAGTTCCCGTTACACGTTTGGCTTCCGGATGCAATGGAAGGTCCCACGCCCGTTTCGGCTTTAATCCACGCCGCTACGATGGTTGCCGCCGGCGTTTACATGGTCGCCAGAATTTTCCCTATGTTAACCGCCGACGCTTTGTTGGTAATAGCTCTTGTGGGCGGATTTACTTCCTTCCTTGCCGCCACAATAGCAATTACGCAAAACGACATTAAAAAAGTTTTAGCTTATTCCACGATTAGCCAATTGGGCTACATGGTAATGGCGCTGGGCGTTGGCTCTTACGCTTACGGATTCTTCCACCTTGTTACGCACGCTTGGTTCAAAGCGTTGTTGTTCTTGGGTTCGGGTTCGGTAATTCAGGCGATGCATCACGAACAGGACATTCGCCAGATGGGCGGATTGCGTAAAAAGATGCCCATTACTTACTACACATTTTTAGTCGCCACCTTGGCAATCTCGGGAGTTCCGTTCTTCTCGGGATTTTTGAGTAAGGACGGATTGCTGCTTGGAACTTACGCTTTCGGTTCGTTGACGGGGCATATTTTAATTCCGATTTTCGGATTTACCGTGGTTGTTCTAACGGCGTTTTACATGTTCAGGCTTGTAATCATTACATTCCACGGCGAGCCGCGCAATCAGGAAAAATACGACCATGCGAAAGAATCGCCCAAAGTAATGACGATTCCGTTGATTGTGCTTGCGGTTCTTTCATTCTTCTTCTGGTACAGCCCCAATCCGTTCTCCTCGGAAAGCGGCTGGTTTATTTCCAAGTGGATTCCAACGCCGCACAGCGTTGTTCCCGAGAACATGCGTTTTAATTTCATGAAAACGGCCGGCGAGGCTGCGGGACACGTTCAAAACGGCGGAGAAGCCATCGTTCATTCCCCGATGTACATGGAAGCTTTGCATCACGCCCATTACCCGGCGATGATTCTTTCCATTCTGCTTGCCGCTTTGGGCATCTTCCTCGCTTATTGGATTTACCAGTGGAAGAAGGTTGACCCCGATATGCTTGCAGACAGATTCAATTGGCTTTACAAGTTTTCTCTTAATAAATGGTATTTCGACGAGCTTTACCACGCTACTTTTGTGGCTGGCACAGTCGGATTGGGCAAGGTTTTGGCCTGGTTCGATTCCAACATCGTCGACGGAGTTGTAAACGGCGCGGCTTGGGTTACGCGTAAGGTTTCTCAATTCAGCGGCGCTTTCGATCATTACGTGGTGGACGGATTGGTTAACTTTTCCGCCTTTGCTAGCGGATTCTTAGGATTGGTTTTGAAGAAATTCCAAACGGGAAAGGTTCAAACTTACGTTGTGTTTGTCGTCTTTTCCGTGCTAATATTATTGTTGATTTTTAGACCATTTTAGTTAATTGTAATTTGATAAGTAAAACTAAAATTTACGAATAGGTTAAAATATGAATGGATTCCCTATTTTAAGCGTTATTACGTTTCTTCCCATTCTGGGAATGATAATCGTATTAAGTATGCCGAAAGAAAAAAACCGCGAGGTTAAAATTGCCACGCTTGTAATTACAATTTTACAAGTAATTCTTGCGGTAATTCTTCTGGCTAATTTTAATTACTCGCTGGGAGGCATTAACGACCCGAAATCTTTCCAATTTGTGGAAAAATTCAGATGGATTGAAATTCCCGGCATTTCCTGGATTGGGACGTTTAAAGTTGATTATTACCTTGGGGTGGATGGATTAAGCATGGCGATGGTTCTCCTGACCGCCATTGTTACGTTTATCGCTACGCTTTCTTCCTGGACAATCAACAAATCCGTTAAAGGCTATTTTGCGTTATTCTTATTATTAGATACAGCGATGATGGGCGTGTTCGTGGCTTTGGATTTCTTCTTGTTCTACATCTTCTGGGAATTGATGCTGCTGCCGATGTACTTCCTGATTGGAATTTGGGGAGGTCCACGCAAAGAATACGCCGCAATTAAGTTCTTTATTTACACGCTCGTCGGCTCGGTGCTGATGCTGTTGGTTATGATTGGATTGTATTTCAGCGCCAAGGAAACTCTTGCCGACGGTTCGCAAGTTTACACATTTAATTTGCTTGCATTAATGAATCCGAAAAATTACACTCACACAGGATTGCTTTCGCCATTGAATGCGGATAATATTAGGTTGATTGCTTACATTGGGTTGTTCATCGGGTTTGCAATTAAAATCCCGATGTTCCCGTTCCACACTTGGTTGCCGGACGCTCACGTTGAAGCGCCTACCCCTATTAGCGTTATTCTGGCGGGCGTTTTGCTGAAAATGGGAACTTACGGTATTTTAAGAATTAGTTACCCGATTTTCCCCGAAATTACTCGGCAGTTGATGTGGTATATTGCCCTGTTCGGAATGATTAACATTATTTACGGCGCGCTTGTGGCGCTTGCTCAAAAGGATTTCAAAAAGCTCATTGCTTATTCCTCGGTTTCCCACATGGGTTACGTTCTGCTGGGAATGGCTTCCCTTTCAGCAGTGGGAATTAACGGGGCAATTTTCCAGATGTTTAATCACGGAACAATCACTGCAATGCTCTTCTTGATTGTGGGTGTTGTTTACGACAGGGCTCACACTCGAGGAATTTACGACTTCGGCGGATTGGCAACCCAAATGCCAGTCTACACCGGCGTGGTTATCGTTGCGTTCTTTGCCGCAATCGGTTTGCCCAGCTTAAGCGGATTTATTTCCGAAGCCTTGGTTTTCTTCGGCGCTTTTGCCGTAACTACAACAAGGACGCTGGCTATTATTTCCACTCTGGGAATTTTGCTTGGCGCGGCTTACATGCTCTGGACTTTGCAAAGAATCTATTTCGGAAAATTGAACGAAAAATGGGCAAACATGAAAGACCTCGATTTAAGAGAAATTGTGATGTTTGTCCCGTTAATGATTATTGTAATTTACCTTGGAATTTATCCCTCTGCTATGTTGAATTTATTGCATGCTTCTGTTGCTCATTTAACTAATTTCATGGCTCAGCATGCGCAAAGTTTTCTAATTAGTAGTTTATAAAATTTGATTGATTATGAATATAGCTAATTTTAGTCAGATGTTGAGTTTTATTAAGCCGGAACTTGCCGTTTCCGTAACGATTTTGGTTGTTGTAGTTTTCGATTTAATATTCAACAAGAACAAAAAGATAATTCCCTACATTGCTTTGTTGGGAATAGTGGTTACCGGTTACTACGTAATTCAGCAATACGCCTTGAGCGGAACGGCGTTCCCAACCTCGGGTAAATACGGCATGGTTACCGTCGACGCGTTCGCCTCGTTTTTTAAGATGATTGTTCTAATTGCCACGTTGTGCATTGTAATATTTTCCTATTATTCCGATGAAATTATTAAAACGCAAGGACGGCTGGGAGAATATTACACGCTGATTTTCGGAATGGTTCTCGGAATGTTCGTGATGATTTCGGCTTCGGACTTAATTTTAATTTACCTTTCGATGGAGCTGATGTCCTTGAGTTCGTACGTGTTGGCGGGCTTTACCAAATTAAGAACGCGTAACAGCGAGGCGGCATTAAAATATTTGATTTACGGTGCAATTTCGTCCGGTCTGATGCTTTTCGGAATTTCGCTTGTTTACGGAATGACCGGTACAACAAATCTTTACCAATTGAACGCCGCGCTTCAAGGAGCGGACGTTAATCTTTACACCGTAGGTTTCGCGTTGATTTTAATATTTGCGGGAATAGGTTACAAAATTTCCGCGGCTCCATTCCACTTTTGGACGCCGGACGTTTACGAAGGAGCGCCTATTTCCATTACGGCTTACCTTAGCGTGGCAAGCAAGGCTGCCGGTTTTGCCCTTTTAATGAGATTTTTAAAAACAACGTTTGTAACTTACGTAGACCCGCACGGCTCATGGCAATTGTTCAATATTTTCGATTGGCAAACGCTCTTAATTTTAATTTCCGTGCTTACGATGACGCTTGGCAATTTCGCCGCGCTGTGGCAAGATAATCTGAAAAGAATGCTTGCGTATTCGTCGATTGCCCACGCCGGCTACATGCTGCTTGGTGTGCTTGTTCTTACCAACAAAGGCGTTAGCGCCGTAATGTTCTATTTCTTTGTTTATTTAATAATGAACCTTGGCGCTTTCTTTGTCGTGATGATTATCGCTAACAAAATTGGCAGCGAAAACATCGACGATTACGACGGACTTGGTTATTCATCGCCTTTCCTTGGCGTTACGTTCGGTATTTTTCTGGTTTCTCTTACCGGATTGCCTCCCACGGCGGGATTTATCGGCAAGCTGAATTTGTTCGTTGCATTGCTGGACAAGCAAATGGTTGTTGTGGCGGTAATTGCAGTAATTAACAGCGTTGTTTCGTTGTACTATTACATTAGGGTTCTAAAGCACATGTTTCTTACTAAAAGGGACGAGAAAATTTCCATCCCCGTTCCAATGCCGGCTTTTCTTTTCATTCTTGTAATGGCTACGACTACAATATTCTTTGGAATCTATTTTACGCCAATTACAAGTTGGGCGCAGAACGCCGCCGCAATTTTACACTTCTAAGTTTTTAAGCCGGCTTTAAGCCGGCTTTTTTCTTGCGGAAATTAGCAATCGAATTTTAAAGATCTTTGTTTGAGTATTTCCTTAAATGGACAGGTTTTCAATAATATTTTTCTTAATCGATTTACCCGCAAAAACTTCCGGTTTGTTCAACTTAAATTTAGAAAGTCAGTAGGATTTTTAATTGTCTCTTTTGCCAATTTTACGCATATTTAAAAACAGACTAAAATGATTATTGGTTTGTCTTAGCCGACGGAAAAGCGCAATAAGAAATTTTCCCCGGAAGGTTGGATTAAAATATTTTGCTTAAACTAAAAGTTGTTTTGAAATTTCCCAGGACAAAGGATGAAAATATTCAAAAAAATTGTTAGCCTTTTAGGGCTAATGCTAATTTTTCTTTTCAAAAATTTAACAGGGCAGGACTTTTCTATTAATAAAATTGAACCTCCGAATTGGTGGACTAATTTAACGCCGGACACGGTTCAGTTAATGATTTACGGAAAAAATTTGAGAGGCGTTCAGGTAAAAGGCGAAGACAAAAATTTTAGAATTGTTGCGGTAAAGGAAGCTTTCTCTCAGGATTATTTGTTCGTTTATTTTAATTTGAAGCGCAGGAAGGCGGGCTCTTACGCGCTTAAATTCAAAAAGGGGAACAATGAACTTGTAAGGCATTATTCGATTAAAGAAAGAAACCGTAGCGCGAATGCTCGGCGGGGGTTTAACGAAAACGACGTGATTTATTTGATTTTTGCCGACAGGTTTTGCGACGGGGATTATTCAAACGATTCAATCAAGAACCCCTTCGAGCAATTCAAACCGATGACGTTAAACGGCAGGCACGGCGGGGACTTGCAGGGGATTATTGACAAGCTCGATTACCTGAAAGATTTGGGCGTTACGGCGTTGTGGATTACCCCCGTGCTGGAAAACAACATGTGGATGAGCTACCACGGCTACGCGGCGACGAATCTTTACAAAGTGGATTCCCGCTTCGGAACGAACGAGCTTTACAGGGAATTGGTTCGTAAAGCGCACGGGAAAGGCTTGAAAATAATAATGGACCACGTTAGCAATCACATTGGAATAAACAGCCCGTGGGTGAAAGATTTGCCGGCGAAAGATTGGTTTCACGGCGCGCCTGGGAGTTTCCCGAAAGCTTCGAACAATAAAATCGCTTATTTCGACGTGCATGCGGACAGCCTTACCCCGCTTAAAACCCAGCGCGGTTGGTTCACCGATTACATGCCGGACTTAAACAAATCCAACAAGCTTTTAGCCGATTACATGATTGAAAACACAATTTGGTGGATTGAATATCTTGGGATCGACGGGATCCGGGAGGACACTTACCCGTACAACAATTTGAATTACATGAGCAAATGGGCGAGCGAAATTAAAAAGAACTTTCCCCGCTTTTCAATTGTCGCCGAAGTTTGGAAAGGACTGCCGGCGTTTTTAGCTGAGTACCAGGCAAATCCAGTAATTGAAAGGGGATTTAATTCGTACGTGCAATCGGTAACGGATTACGCTTTGTACGACGCTATTAGAAAATTCCTCGAAGGGAAAGTCGACGGATTGAACGCGATTTACGAAACGCTGGCGCAGGATTTCCTTTACAGGCATCCGGAAAAGTTAATGACGTTTATTGGCAATCACGACGTTGACAGGGCGCTTTCGGTGGCCGGCGGCGACGTTAAAAGATTTAAATGCGCTCTGGGATTGTTGCTTACAACGCGCGGAATACCGCAATTATTTTACGGCGATGAGATTGGCCTCGAGGGCGAGGGGCACGACGGCAAAATCCGCAAACATTTCCCCGGCGGTTTCCCGGGGGATTCGCGAAACGCTTTTTCTTTCGACGGTAGAACGGAAAGAGAAAACGGAATTTTTAATTTTGTAAAACGCTTGTTGCAAATTAGAAAAACTTACCCAGCCCTACGCCGTGGGAAATTAATCCACTTTCCGCCCGAAAAACAAGTTTACGTTTATTTCAGAATTTTGAATTCGCAGAAGTTAATGATTGTAATTAACGGTGGTAGAAACGACGGGAAGCTTTCGTTAAAAGATGAAAGTTATTTGCTGAAATCGACAAAAATTAAAAATCTTTTTACCGGAGAACAATTTAAATATTCTAAGGAATTTAAATTGACCGCTCCGGCGGAATCGTTTCAAATCTTTTTGGTTGAGGAAAAATGATTCTGGGAGAAGGCGGCAGGAAACCAATTGTTAGCTTTCCTTGCAGGTGGAAATTTACTTTAATTGGCAAGGACCCCATCGCTGTTCAGGAGGCGGTTGAGCTGATTGTTGAAAAATACAATTACGAGTTGCTGCCTTCGCG
The DNA here is from genome assembly GCA_027080245.1 of Ignavibacteriales bacterium. GTDB lineage: Bacteria > Bacteroidota > Ignavibacteria > Ignavibacteriales > Melioribacteraceae > WFQV01. The sequence goes on from JALWSN010000504.1 coordinate 10,191, forward strand.
TTCAAGCAAAAAAGGCAAATATTACAGCTTTCATCTGGAAGTGGACACCCCGACGGAAGAAGTAAAGGAGAACATTTTAAGGGAGCTTGAAAGCAGTAAATCTATTCTTCTGGTGATTTGAATTAGTTAAGCTACAATGTTCGAGAGAAAAAAATTAAGGCTTATTAACATTGTGCGTCCGTTTGTCGAATTAAAGGCATCAAAAAATTTTCTTAAAATAAATTAGGGTATCTTTTAATTTTTTTTATTTTTACATTTTCGATTTTTGAAAAAATGGGCTTAACGCTTGATTTTACTTAATAAAATGGAATTGGAATGATTAAAAACTTAGTGATTGTTGAATCGCCCGCAAAAGCAAAGACTATTGAAAATTACCTCGGCAAGGACTTTGTGGTAGTTTCCAGCTACGGGCACATCAGGGATTTGGAGAAGAAAAACAAGGGAATTAAAATAGACAATGGTTTTGAACCTGTTTACAAAATTCCCGCAGAGAAGAAGCAAGTTGTAAAGGAATTAAAAAATTTAGCGAAGCAAGCGGAAACAATTTGGCTTGCGACTGACGAGGACAGGGAAGGAGAAGCTATTGCCTGGCACTTAAAGGAAGCTTTGGAACTCCCGCCGGAGAAGATTAAACGAATTGTATTTCACGAAATTACAAAACCCGCAATTCAAAAAGCCATTGAAAATCCGAGGGGAATTGACGACAATCTTGTAAACGCACAGCAGGCAAGGCGGATTTTAGACAGGTTGGTCGGATTCGAGCTTTCCCCCATTTTGTGGCGCAAGGTTAAGCCAAAGCTTTCGGCGGGCAGGGTGCAATCCATCGCCGTGCGGTTAATTGTGGAGCGCGAGCGGGAAATAATGAACTTCAAGCCCGAAGCGCAATACAGAGTAACGGGAATTTTCAGAAAGAGCGAAACGGAAGGAAATCAAACATTAATTAAAGCCGAGCTGAACAAAAAATTTAAGACTAAAGAAGAAGCGATTGAATTTCTGAAAGCATGCGCCGACAGCAAGTTCACGGTAACTTCGGTAGAAAAAACGCCCGCTAAAAGAACGCCCCCGCCGCCGTTTACCACTTCCACCTTGCAGCAGGAAGCGGCGCGAAAGCTGAACTTTTCCGTTGCGCGAACTATGTTAATAGCCCAGAAGCTTTACGAAGCGGGCAAAATTACTTACATGCGAACCGACTCGGTGAACCTTTCCGATTTGGCGATTGCTTCCGCCAAGGAAAAAATTGTAAACAGCTTTGGCGAGGAGTATTCTAAATCCCGCCGTTACAAAACCAAAACAAAAGGGGCTCAGGAAGCTCACGAGGCAATCAGGCCGACGGATTTTTCGAAAGAAAACATTTCCGGCGGCAAAGACGAAAAAGCCCTTTACCAATTGATTTGGAAGAGAGCGATCGCCTCGCAGATGAGCGACGCGGAGCTCGAAAGAACTACGGTGAAAATTTCAGTTGAAGGCAGACCCGAGTTGTTCGTTGCCAAGGGCGAAGTAATTAAATTCGACGGCTATTTGAAAGTTTACATTGAATCCAAGGAAGAAGCGAACGGCGATGGCGAAGCGGAGGGATTGATTCCAGAAGTAAAACGGAACGAACAGCTTTCGGCGCGGGAAATTAAAGCCACCGAAAGATTTAGCCGTCCGCCAGCCCGTTACACCGAAGCTTCGCTTGTTAAGAAATTGGAAGAGCTGGGGATTGGACGCCCATCCACTTACGCGCCGATAATCAACACGATTCAGAAAAGAGGCTACGTTTACAAGGGAACGGATTCCGGCAAGGAACGGGAATATTCCGTGCTTGTTCTTAACGACAACGGCGAGATTAAAGAGAAGAAAGAAAAGGAAGTATTCGGCTCGGAGAAGGGGAAATTGCTGCCTGCGGATATCGCGATGTTGGTTAACGATTTTTTGAAAGAGCAATTCCCCGAAATAATGGATTACGAATTTACCGCCAATGTGGAGGAAGAGTTGGACGAAATTGCGCAGGGCGAAATTCAATGGCAGGGAATGCTGGACGAATTTTACAAACCGTTTCACAACAAAGTTGAGACGACAATCGAGAAAACGGAAAGGGTTAGCGGAGAAAGAGTGTTGGGCGTAGACTCCAAAACCGGGAAAACGCTCGCCGTAAGGATGGCTCGGTTCGGCCCCGTTGCGCAGCTTTACGATCCCGAAAATCCCGATGAAAAGCCGCAATACGCCGGATTGAAGCCCGGGCAGAGACTGGAGAC
>JALWSN010000505.1 GCA_027080245.1 Ignavibacteriales bacterium
TCCATACGTAGATTACAAACTTTTGAAAAAAGTTCGCGAATTAAACGAGAAGAATCAGAAGAAGATAATTAAAACGTGGTCCCGCGCGAGCATGATTGTTCCGGAATTTGTGGGGCACACTATTGCAGTTCACAACGGTAATAAAATGATTCCCGTTTATATTTCGGAAAATATGGTGGGTCACAAATTAGGTGAGTTTGCCCCGACGAGAATTTTCAGGGGGCATCCCGGAACAAAAGCCGAGAAAGCGGCGAGAATGAAAAAATAGGTATTGAGGTAAATGTTCAATGGAAGCTAAAGCAACACATAAATACATTGGGTCTTCGCCTCGTAAAATGAGGCTTGTTATTGATTTAATCAGAGGAGAATCCGTCGACAAAGCGTTGGAGATTCTTCACTTCAGCCCTAAGCATGCGGCAAGAGACGCCGAGAGAGTTTTAAGGTCGGCTGTGGCTAATCTTTTTAACAAAGATACCGAGCACAGCTACGAGCCTTCGGACCTTTACGTAAAAGAAGCTTACGTTAATCAAGGTCCGACGTTGAAAAGAATTTTACCTGCGCCGATGGGCAGGGCTTACAGAATTCGCAAAAGGTCGAACCATTTAACAATAGTAGTAGCTACTAAAAAAGTTAATTAGGAGGAATTTTTGGGTCAGAAAACAAATCCAATAGGATTGAGAGTAGGAATAATCAGAGGATGGGAATCTAACTGGTACGAGAGACGCAGTTACGCGGAAAAATTAATGGAAGACAGGAAAATCAGGCTTTACGTAAGGAATCGTTTAAAGAAAGCCGGGATTTCCAGAATAATAATTAACAGGACGTCGAAGAATTTAATAATTATTATTCACACCTCTCGGCCAGGCGTTGTGATTGGAAAGAGCGGAAAGGAAATCAACCAACTTGAAAGCGAGCTTAAGAAGTTAACGCAAAAGGAAGTAAAGATTCAGATTACCGAAATCAAACGTCCCGAATTAGATGCATATTTGGTTGCGGAAAACATTGCAAATCAGCTTACCGGTAGAATATCCTTCAGGCGCGCAATGAAATCGGCAATTACCTCGGCGATGAGGATGGGCGCGGAAGGAATAAGGGTGATGTGTTCCGGAAGATTAGGCGGAGCAGAAATGGCTCGCACCGAGCAATACAAAGAAGGAAGAATTCCGCTTCACACTTTAAGGGCGGATATCGATTACGCAACCGCTACGGCTCAAACAATTTACGGTTCGATTGGAGTAAAAGTTTGGATTTGCCGCGGCGAAGTTTTAGGTAAAAGGTTAGATTAAAATTCGATAGGGAGTAATCTCAAATGTTAATGCCGAAAAGAGTAAAATATAGAAAAGTTCAAAGAGGAAGAAGAAAAGGGAAAGCCAACCGCGGGCATCGCGTAAGTTTCGGCGATTTCGGGTTAAAAGCTCTGGAGCCCGGCTGGATTACGAGCAGACAGATTGAAGCTTGCAGGGTTGCGATGACGAGAAGAATGAAAAGAGACGGTAAGGTTTGGATCAGGATTTTCCCCGACAAGCCCGTTTCCAAAAAGCCTCTTGAAACAAGGATGGGTAAAGGCAAAGGCGCGCCGGAGTTCTGGGTGGCTGTAGTAAAGCCGGGAAGAGTAATGTTCGAAGTGGCGGGCGTTTCCCAAGAGCTTGCAATGGAAGCCTTGAAATTAGCTTCGCATAAGCTTCCCATTAAAACCAAGGTTGTAATGAGACCCGAATTTGAACAAAAGTAGGTGATTAAGATGAAAATGTACGAAATTCGCGAAATGACTAACGACGAATTAAAAAAGCGAATAATAGAAGAAGAAAATAATTTAATGGATTTAAGGTTTCAGAACGCTCTGAAAAGTTTGGCTAACACGGCAAAGATTAAGATGACAAAGAAAGACATTGCGAGAATGAAGACGGAACTGAAATTAAGGGAATTAAATTTATCCAAGCAAGAGAATAATAAATAAGGAGTTATTCTAAGTTTATGAAACAACGTGGAATTAGAAAAACGAGAGTTGGTGTTGTTGTAAAAAATAAAATGGATAAGACCATTGTTGTAGCTATTGAAAGGAAAGTGGCTCATCCGTTGTACAAGAAATATTTTAAGAAGACCAACAAGCTAATGGCGCACGACGAAAAGAACGAATGCCGGGTTGGCGACGTCGTTAAAGTAATGGAAACAAGGCCATTAAGCAAGCATAAGCATTGGCGATTAGTAGAGATTGTAGAAAAAGCTAAGTAAAAAGGATCGAATAAGGAGTAGCCCGAAATGGTACAAGAAGAAACAAATTTAGTGGTTGCAGACAATTCCGGCGCTAAAAAGGTGCGTTGCATCAGGGTGTTAGGCGGCAGCAACAGAAGATACGCAAGCGTTGGGGATTTGATTGTGGTTACCGTTAAAGCCGCTATTCCAGGCGGAATAAAGAAAGGCGAAGTTTCTCGCGCAGTTGTTGTTAGAACTAAGAAGGAAGTAAGACGCGAAGACGGTTCTTACATTAGGTTTGATGAAAACGCAGCCGTTCTGTTGAACAATCAGAACGAGCCGCGCGGAACGAGAATTTTCGGACCGGTAGCGCGGGAATTAAGAGACAAAAAGTTCATGAAAATAATTTCTTTAGCGCCCGAAGTTTTATAAATAAAGGATTTTTGAAGATGAAGATTAAAAAGAACGACAATGTTTTAGTGATAGCAGGCAATTACGCGGGAAAGACTGGAAAAGTTTTGAAGGTCTTCCCGAAGAAAAACAGGGTAATTGTTGAAGGCGTTAACATCAGGAAAAGGCACACAAAGCCAAATCAGCAGTACCCTAACGGCGGAATTATTGAGAAGGAATTGCCTATCGATGCTTCCAACGTGATGATTATTGACAATAAAACGAACGAGCCGACGAGAATCGGTAAGAAAATAATTATTGACGAGAAGACTGGCAAAAAGAAAAGCGTTAGAATTAGCAAAGCCAGCGGAGAAATGTTGTTATAATTTTAAGGAATTGAAGCAGCTATGGGAAAACAAGCAAAAAAAGAGACTAAAAAGACAACGACAAAGAAAACAAAGAAGACCGAGCCGAAGGCTTCCGCTCAGGAAGCGGTACAGCCGAGGTTAAGCGTTAAATACAAAGAAGAAATTGTTCCCAGGTTAATGAAGGAATTCGGTTACAAGAACGTAATGCAGGCGCCGAGGCTTCAGAAAATCGTTGTAAACATGGGCGTAGGGCAGGCTACGCAGGATCCCAAACTTCTGGAAGAAGCAGTTAATGATTTGAAGATAATTACGGGACAGATGCCAACAATAAGAACGGCAAAAAAATCCGTTTCCAATTTTAAGTTAAGAGCGGGAATGAAAATTGGCGCAAAGGTAACTTTACGCGGCGCAAGAATGTACGAATTCCTGGACAGATTAATTACAACCGCTCTTCCGAGGGTAAGGGACTTTCGCGGAATTTCGGACAAATCCTTTGACGGAAGAGGAAATTACACATTAGGAATAAAGGAACAAGCTATTTTCCCCGAAATTAACATCGACAAGATGAACAGAGTAAGGGGAATGGACATTACATTTGTAACTACGGCGGAGAGCGACCGCGAAGCTTACGAGCTTTTGCTTGCGTTCGGAATGCCGTTCAGGAAAAAGGAAGTAAATAATTAAAGGTTTGAACTATGGCAAGAAAATGCATGGCAGCCCGCGAGGCAAAAAGAAGAAAGTTAGTTGAGAAATATGCAGAGCTAAGGAAAGAGTTAAAAGAAAAAAAAGATTACGAAGCTTTGCAAAAGTTACCCCGGAATTCTTCGCCTACGAGATTGCACAACAGGTGCATGGTAACGGGCAGACCCAGAGGTTATTATCGTAAATTCGGAATTTCGAGATTAGTCTTCAGAGAAATGGCGTTACGCGGTGAAATTCCGGGCATTAAAAAATCAAGTTGGTAATTAAAGGAGAAGAATAAATGTCGGTTACTGATCCAATAGCGGATTTTTTGACAAGAATTAGGAACGCGGTAAGAGCAAACAAGCGCTGGGTGGATATTCCTTCGTCGAAGATGAAGGTTCAGCTGGCGCAGATAATGAAAGATTACAGCTTTATTCTAGATTACAAGGTAGAAGAAGACAATAAGCAGAACGTTTTGAGAATTTTCTTAAAATACGTCGAGTCCACACCGGCAATTACTAATCTTAAAAGGATTAGCAAACCGGGTTTGCGCGTATACACGGACAAGGACAACATTCCGCGCGTATTAAACGGGCTTGGCATTGCGGTTATTTCCACTTCGAAAGGATTAATGAGTGATAAAAAAGCCAGGCAGGAAGGTCTTGGCGGCGAAGTAATTTGTTATATTTGGTAATTTGAACGGAGTAATAAAGTGTCACGAATAGGTAAAAAACCTGTAAATATTAAAGACGTTGACGTAAAATTGGATGGACGCACGCTGAAGGTTAAAGGCAAATTAGGCGAATTGAGCATGGAAGTTCATCCGAATATGAAAATAGAGATTGACGGCGACGAATTAAGAGTAGTAAGGCCGAACGACACGAAAGAAAACAGAGCATTCCACGGATTGACCCGCGCGCTGGTTCAGAATTTGGTGACAGGCGTTACCGAAGGTTATTCGAAAACTTTGGAAATAGTTGGTGTGGGTTATAGAGCGGAATTAAAGGGGAAGAATTTGTTGTTAAATGTTGGATATTCGCACCCAATTTATTTCATTCCGCCGCAGGAAATTACTCTTGAGGTTCCTTCGAACACGCAAATTGTAGTGAAGGGAATCGACAAAGAATTGGTTGGACAGGTTGCGGCAAAAATCAGATCGTTCAGGAAGCCCGAACCTTACAAAGGCAAAGGCATCAGATATTCCGACGAGGTAATTATCAGAAAAGCAGGTAAGACAGCAGGTTAAAAATTTTGTCAGGAGAGATAAGTTAAATGTTATCTAAAAAGGAAATAAAGAGACGTAAAAGAAAATTCAGAATCAGAAAGAAAGTTACCGGCACTGCGGAAAGGCCCAGAATAGCTGTTTACAGGAGTCTTAAGCAGATTTACGCCCAGATGGTTGACGACGTGAGCGGAAAGACTTTGTTGTCCGCTTCTTCGCTGTCGAAGGAGATTGCGGACGATATTAAAAAGGCTAAGAACAAAGTAGAACAGGCTTTTGCCGTAGGGGAACTGCTTGCAAAGAAAGCTCAGGAAAAGGGCATTACTCAGGCGGTATTCGACCGCAGCGGTTACGCCTACCACGGCAGAGTTAAAGCCGTAGCCGAAGGAGCGAGAAAAGGTGGAATTAAAATTTAATGAAGTTTTTGCCGGGTCGTCTAAGGGTAGGACAGCGGCCTTTGGAGCCGTATGTAGAGGTTCGAATCCTCTCCCGGCAGCAATTAGTTTTGTTGAACGTAATTGAAGTAAGGAGTAAACATTGAAGCCACAAAAAGTAAGCGGACTTGAAGGTTTAAAGGAAAAAGTTGTTCATATTAATAGAGTAGCAAAGGTAGTAAAAGGCGGACGTCGTTTTTCTTTTAACGCGATTGTAGTAGTTGGCGACGGTCAGGGCCACGTTGGCGTTGGATTAGGAAAAGCTAACGAAGTGACAGACGCAATTTCCAAGGGAATTGACGACGCAAAGAAGAACGTTTACAAAGTGCCGATTGTGAAGGGAACAATTCCTCACGAAATTATCGGTAAATTTGGCGCCGCTAAAATTTTGTTAAAGCCCGCCTCGCCCGGTACGGGACTAATTGCAGGCGGAGGCGTTAGGGCTGTTCTGGAATTAGCCGGCGTGCAGGACATTTTAACCAAGTCTTTGGGTTCAAGCAATCCTCACAATCAGGTTAAAGCTACATTGAACGGATTGTTAAATTTAATTGACGCAAGAACAATGGCTTACAAACGCGGCATTAGCATTAGCGATTTGTTTAAAGCCTAAGGACAGGGGAAAGAGATTATGGCAAAGAAGACAAAAAAATTAAAAATAGTGCAAACTCGCAGCGTAATAGGACGCCCGAAGGATCAAAAGTTAACTATTGAAGCTTTGGGTTTGGGTCGTCCGAATTATTCGAGAGTTCACAACGACACGCCTCAGATAAGAGGAATGGTAAGAAAAGTGCAGCATTTAGTAAAAGTAGAAGAAATAGAAGAATAGGTGTTTAAATGGATATTCTAAGCAATTTGAAATACGCCAAAGGAGCCGTAAAGAAGAGAAAGAGAATAGCCCGCGGCGAAGGTTCGGGGCATGGAGGAACGGCAACGCGCGGAATGAACGGTCAGAAGTCCCGTTCCGGTGCAAAACACAGAGCTTGGTTCGAAGGCGGTCAGATGCCTTTGCAGCGCAGGGTTCCGAAGAAAGGGTTTAATCATATTTTTAAGATAGAATATCAACCGGTGAACACCGGAAGATTGCAGGAATTAGTCGATAATAAAAAGATTGAAGAAGGCGCGGACGTAACGCCGGCGGTATTGTTTAAGGCCGGCGCAATTTCGAAAGCGGCCGCTCCGTACAAAATTTTAGGGCGCGGCGAGCTTAAGGCAAAATTGAACGTTGAAGCTCACGCCTTCAGCAAATCTGCAAAGGAACAAATTGAAAAAGCCGGCGGAACAATTAAAGAGATTAAAGCGTAATGGGAAAATTTCAGGACTCTTTCAGGAACGTATTTAAGATTCACGAATTAAGGCAAAGGATTCTTTACACTTTAGCCTTGCTGGTAATCGTAAGGATTGGCGCTCACATAACGTTGCCGGGCATAGATTCTTACTTGCTTGCCGACGCAATGAAAAACAGCACGTCGAACAATTTGTTCGGCTTGTACGATTTGTTCGTAGGCGGGGCATTCAAGAACGCGGCTATTTTTGCCCTTGGAATCATGCCTTACATCAGCGCCTCGATTATTATTCAGCTTTTGGGAGCCGTTGTTCCTTATTTCCAAAAACTTCAGCGGGAAGGCGAGGAAGGGAGGAAAAAGATTACTCAGCTTACGCGTTACGGAACGGTTTTGATTTCTGCGTTCCAGGCGTGGGGAGTTACAATTCATTTAAGAAGCCTTTCCACCAACGGTCAGTCGGTTGTGCCGGCGCAAATTTCTGCTCTGAGTTTTACGATTTCTTCGGTTTTTATTCTTGTGGCAGGCACTGTTTTTATGATGTGGATGGGCGAGCAGATTACAGACAAGGGAATTGGCAACGGAATTTCTTTAATAATTTTCATTGGAATAATCGACAGATTGCCTTTTGCAATTTTGGACGAATTTCAGTTAATTCAATCCGGGCAGCGGAACATTGTAATTGAAATTGTAATTCTCGCGTTCTTGTTCCTGGTGATTGCGGGAATTGTGTTGGTATCCGAGGGGACGCGGAGGATTCCCGTTCAATACGCCAAAAGGGTAATTGGAAGGAAGGTTTACGGCGGTGTTACGCAGTACATTCCGCTTAAGGTTAACACCGCGGGCGTGATGCCGATAATTTTTGCGCAATCGATTATGTTTATTCCAAACACTGTTCTTTCGTTTTTCCCGAATAACGAATTCATGCAATCTTTAGCGCAATATTTTGTTTACACGTCGTTTTCTTATTCGTTCGTTTACGCGTTGATGATTGTATTCTTCACTTATTTTTACACGGCAATTGCGTTCAATCCGCAGGACGTAGCTGAGAACATGAAGAAACAAGGCGGCTTTATTCCGGGAATCAGGCCCGGAAGGCAGACGTCGGAATTCATCGACAATATTTTAACAAAGATTACGCTACCGGGTTCAATATTTCTGGCGCTAATAGCCATTATTCCTGCGTTCGTTTCGAGGATGGGCGTATCGGGAAGATTTGCTTCGTTCTTTGGCGGAACAAGTTTGTTAATTATTGTAGAAGTGGCGCTGGACACATTGCATCAGGTAGAATCTCATCTTACGATGAGGCATTATGAAGGGTTCTTAAAATCCGGCAAAATAAAAGGACGCCACAGGTAAAAATTGATTTTAATAAAATCTAAAAAGGAAATAGATTATATTCGGGAAAGTTGTCAGATTGTTGCCGAGGTTTTACAGCTGGTAAAGAACAGGGTAAAGCCCGGAATCACAACAGGGGAGCTGGACGAGATTGCGGAGGATTACATTCGCAGCAACGACGCCGTTCCGGCTTTCAAGGGATATTCGCAGGGGGGATCCCCGGCGTTCCCGGCTACGTTGTGCACTTCCGTTGACGAGGAAGTTGTGCACGGAATTCCGGGAGACAGAGTTCTTAGAAATGGTGAAATTATTTCAATAGACGTTGGAGTAATTAAAAACAGATATTACGGCGACGCGGCTTTAACGGTTGCGGTTGGCGAAATATCGGAAGAGAAAAAGCGGCTGATGAAGGTAACGGAAGAATCGTTGTACAAAGGGATTGAAGCCGCTGTGGAAAACAACAGGATTGGCGATATTTCAGCCGCGGTGCAAAGTTACGTTGAAGCGCACGGTTACTCCGTCGTCAGGGAATTAACGGGTCATGGTGTGGGAAGGTTTTTGCACGAGGATCCGCAAATTCCTAATTTCGGCAAGCCCGGCACGGGCGCCAAAATTAAAAACGGAATGACGCTTGCAATCGAACCGATGGTTAACGAAGGAAAGTATTACGTAAGCGTAAAGCAAGACGGCTGGACGGTGTTCGCTACGGACAGACGACCGTCGGCTCATTTTGAGCATACGATTGCAATTATTAAAGGGAAACCAGAAATATTAACGGTGTGTTAAATGGCAAAGCAAGGACCAATAAAGATTGACGGAGTGGTAACGGAAACGCTGCCAAACGCTACGTTTAAAGTAAGGTTGGACAATGGGCATGAGGTTCTTGCGCATATTTCAGGCAAGATGCGTATGCATTACATAAAAATATTAGTTGGCGACAAGGTAGCTGTAGAGCTTTCGCCATACGATTTAAATAAAGGAAGAATTACTTACAGATACAAATAGCGGAGAAATTAGAAATGAAAGTCAGAGCTTCTGTAAAGAAAATGTGCGAGCATTGCAGAGTAATTAAGAGAAAGGGAGTTGTAAGAGTAATCTGCAAGAACCCGAAACACAAACAAAGACAAGGTTAAAAGAGTAAATTAGGAGGTTAGTAACTTGGCTCGAATAGCTGGAATTGATTTACCGAAGAATAAAAAGGCTTACATCGGATTAACTTACATATACGGCGTAGGTCAGCACACGGCGTTAAAAGTTTTGGAGCTTGCTAAGGTTGATCCCAACAAAAGGATTTCCGAGTTAAGCGAGGAAGAAATAGCCGAAATCAGAGCGGCGCTTACGGCAAATTTCAAAGTGGAAGGAGCTTTGCGCAGCGAGGTTCAGCAGAACATCAAAAGGTTAATGGACATTGGCTGCTACAGAGGCTTGCGTCACAGGAGGGGATTGCCCGTAAGGGGACAGCGCACGAGGACTAACGCAAGGACAAGGAAAGGTAAACGTAAAACAGTTGCCGGCAAGAAGAAAGCTCCGGGCAAGAAATAAAGTTTAAAAGATAGGAGTTAGAAGAATTGGCTAAGACTACAAGAAAAACGAAGAAAAAAGTTCACGTAGACGCCGTTGGCGTAGCACACATAAAGGCGTCTTTCAATAATGTTTTGGTTACAATAACCGATGTTTACGGAAATACAATTTCATGGTCGTCGGCGGGCAAAATGGGATTTAAAGGTTCTAGGAAGAACACGCCATTTGCCGCGCAGGTAACGGCCGAAGCGGCTGCCAAGGAAGCCTACGACCTGGGACTAAGGAAAGTTGACGTATTGATTAAAGGACCGGGTGCGGGCAGGGAAGCCGCAATAAGAGCGTTAAACACGGCGGGATTGCAGATAATGTCCATTAAGGATATTACGCCAATTCCGCACAACGGATGCAGACCGCCAAAAAGAAGAAGAGTTTAATTGGGAGAAAATTAGATGGCAAGATACACAGGACCAAGTTGTAAGTTATGCAGAAGAGAAAGGCAGAAATTATTTTTAAAAGGGGTTAAATGCCACACTGAAAAATGCCCCTTGGAAAAAAGAAATTACGCTCCGGGCGAGCACGGATTAGGTCGCAGAGGCAAGTATTCCGAGTACGGGGTACAGTTAAGAGAGAAACAAAAAGTAAAAAGAATTTACGGCTTGCTCGAAGCGCAGTTTAGAATTTACTTCGACAAAGCCAACCGCCAGAAGGGAGTAACGGGCGAAAACCTGTTGATTTTACTGGAAAGAAGATTGGACAATGTTGTTTACAGGTTAGGTTTTGCGCCTTCCAGAAAAGCCGCAAGGCAGATGATTCTTCACAGGCATTTTACCGTTAACGGTAAGATTGTGAACATTCCTTCTTACTTGCTTTCGCCGGGAGACAAAATTGCCGTACGGGAAAAGAGCAAGAAGCTGGATGTAATTCACAATGCTTTGCGAAGAGTAAAAGACGGCGCTTACAATTGGCTTTCAATCGACAAAGCTAATCTTGTAGGCGTGTTCGAGCAGTTGCCTAAACGGGAAGACATTCAGCTCAATGTAAATGAACAATTAATAGTTGAGCTTTATTCAAAATAATAATAAATAAGAGGATTCTAAATGAGCTATCCTTTCATAAAAGTGCCAGACGGCGTAATAATTGACGAATCGACAGCGACAGAAACGTATAGTAAATTCACCGTTCAACCCTTAGAGAGAGGTTACGGAGTAACTCTGGGAAATTCTTTCAGGAGAATTTTACTGTCGTCCTTACCGGGCGCCGCAATTACAGCAATCAAAATAGACGGCGTTCTACACGAGTTTACCTCGTTGCCTGGCGTGGTTGAGGACGTTACGGAAATTATTTTAAATCTTAAAAAAGTAAGATTAAAAGTAGACGAGAAGACATCGGGCAAGTTCGACGTTACCATCGAAGGACCGGGCGAATTTACCGCCAAGGATTTGCAGGAGGCCTGCCCGGACGTTAAAATATTAAACCCCGACGTACACATTGCCACATTGAACGAAGACGCCAAAATAGACATGGAAGTAAGGTACGGTGTAGGCAAAGGATATGTTCCGGCAAACGAGCAGGACATTCCAAACAAAACTATTGGAATAATTCCAATAGATTCGGTTTTCACGCCGATTAAAAAGGTAAATTACAATGTGGAAAACGTAAGAATCGGGGAAAAGAACGATTACGAAAAATTAACAATTGAAATTACCACCGACGGTTCAATCACGCCTGAAGAAGCGCTTTCGAGCTGCGCTCAAATTCTTAAGGAGCATGTTCAGTTGTTCATTCATTTCGAAGTTGAATCCGAAGAGGAGGAGACGGAAGAAGAGGAAGTGGATTTGGAAGCCGAAAGGATCCGCAAGATACTGATGACGAGCGTGGATGATTTGGAGCTTAGCGTGCGTTCGCACAATTGTTTGAAAGCCGCAAACATCAACACGCTTGGCGAATTAGTAAGGCGTAGCGAATCGGAGTTGCTGAAGTTCCGGAATTTCGGCAGGAAGTCTCTTTCGGAGTTAAGCGAGATTGTTGAGAACCTCGGGTTGGAATTTGGAATGAACGTGGACAAGTATTTAAAGAATAATCCAGCAAAAAATAACGAGTAAGGTGAGTAATGAGACATAGAGTTAAAGGAAGAAAGTTAGGCAGAACAGCCGCTCACAGAAGAGCCACTTTAAGAGCTCTTGCCACTTCATTGTTCAGGCACAAAAAAATCAGGACAACGTTGGCGAAAGCCAAGGAATTAAGAAGATTTGCCGAACCATTAATTACCAAGGCAAAGAACGACACGGTTGCGGCAAGAAGGTTTGTGGCTCGTGAAATTAAGGACAAGGAAGTTGTAAAAGAATTGTTCGGCGAAATTGCCGAAAAGGTGCGCGAAAGAAACGGCGGTTACACCCGCATTGTTAAGTTAGGGCAAAGAGCCGGCGACGCGGCTGAAATGGCTATTATTGAATTGGTGGATTACAATGAAGGCGAGGAAACTAAGCCAAAGAAGAAGAAAGCAAAGAAGGTAAAAGCCGAAAAGCAACCTGAAGAAAAGATTGAAACATTTGAAGAAGCAGCTGAAGAAGAGGCTTCAGAAACAAAAGATTCGGCTGAAGAGGCTGAAGGATTGGTTAGTGAGGATGTGGCTTCGGATGATGAAGGCAAGGAGAAAGCCGAGGAATCAAAGGAAGAAGCCAAAGATGAGAGTGAGTCGGTTTCAAATGAAGCTGAGGCCGAGGCAAAGGACGAAGCTGGCGAGGAAACTGAGCAGGCTGAGGAAAAGGAAGAGAAAGGCACCGAGGCTGAGGCAAAAGCCGACGATACCGATAAGTAAAAACAATGTAAGACAAATCGATAAAAGAGTAACCATTTTAATGGTTGCTCTTTTTTTTGTTTAAAGGTTTTTGGAAGAGGCGTAAAGGGGTAAGGCTTGAAGGTATAGGGGTATAAGGGTATAGGGGGATTGGTAAATGGTGAATTGTAAATTGTAAATTGTGTGGCGGGGCTGAGG
>JALWSN010000506.1 GCA_027080245.1 Ignavibacteriales bacterium
AGCCGTTTTCAGCCACAATGCACCTGAAACCGGCTTTGCTTAAATTGTATTCGAAAAGCTTTTGAATTCCGCTTTCGTCCTCTACCAAAAGAATTTTAGGCTTGTCTCTCACATTGCGTTCCTTTTTACTTAAAACTTCGTATTGCGTCCTGCAAATCGGTAAATGTTTCAAAAATTCTAAAAAGCCTGGTCAACTCGAACATCGATTTAACAGCGGGACGAAAACCTACAATTTTTAAGTCGCCTTGCAATTTAACTATTTTTTTAAGTGCTCCCACAAGTGTTCCCAGAAATGTGGAATCCACGAATTCGCAGGCGGTTAAATCTATTACTATTTTCCTGAAGCCTTCGTCTATTCTTTTATTTAATTTTTCCTTAAGCTCGTGAGCTTCGTTAAGGGTGGCTCGCTCGGTGTTAATTATTTCGACCAGAACGTCGCCGATTTTTTCTTCAAGAATATTCATACCAGAACCTCAAACTTTTTTAATGTTGTATTTTTCCATTAGCCGGTAAAGCGTAGCTCTACCAATTTTTAGCTTCTTTGCCGCTTCCACGATGTTGTTTTCGGTTACTTCGAGAGCGTGTTTAATAGCTTGTTCCTTCAACGTTTCGAAAGGAATTATTGGCGCGTTTTTATCGAAGAGATTCTCGACGTTAGGCAGCATCGAAGTATCGCCTGATTTAATGTGCGGCGGCAGAACATCGACGTCGATTGTCTCCTCGTCCGTAAGAATGACGCACCGTTCGATTGTGTTTTCCAGCTCGCGGATGTTGCCGGGCCAATCGTAATCGTAAAAGAGGCGCAACGCCCGCTTGCTTAAACCCTTTACGTTTTTATTTAACTTTTTGTTTGCAAGGGAAATGAAATGTTCTGTCAGCGCTACGATGTCGTTCTTCCTTTCCCGCAGCGCCGGCAGGTAAATTGGGAAAGAATTCAGCCGGTAGTAAAGGTCTTCCCTGAATTTGTTTTCCATTACCGCTTTCTTCAAATCCTTGTTCGTAGCGGAAATTATTCGCACGTCTGTTTTAATTAACTCGTTGCCACCCACGCGCTCAAATTCCTTTTCCTGAATTACGCGCAAAATTTTTGCTTGAAGGGACATTTCCAGATCACCCACTTCGTCCAGAAAAATCGTTCCGCCGTTGGCAAGTTCGAACTTCCCGATTTTACGCTGGTGCGCGCCGGTAAAAGCCCCTTTCTCGTGTCCGAACAATTCGCTTTCAAGCAGTTCGTGAGGAATCGAAGCGCAGTTTACAATCACGAAAGGGTTGTTCTTCCTGTTGCCGTTAAAATGAATTGCCTTTGCAATTAACTCCTTGCCCGTGCCGCTTTCGCCATGAATTAAAACGGTAATGTCGTTGTCCAGAACTCTGGCAACCAGCTCAAACACATCTTGCATTTTAGGGTCGGTTGAAATAATATTTTCGAAGCTGTAGCGCTGAGTTAAATTTTGTTTTAGTTCCTTAATTTGATTGTTTAAGTTGTAATTGGTAATTGCGTTGTTAATTGCCTTGCCAAGTTTTTCGTGCTCGATTGGCTTGGAGATGTAATCGAACGCGCCGAGGTGCAGGGATTCGATTGCTACGTCCACGTTTCCCTGTGCCGAAAGCATTATTACCGGCAGGTCCGGATTTACCGCCTTTATTTTTTTAAGCAGTTCCAGTCCGTCGACGTCGGGCAGCATGATATCTAGCAAAACCAAATCCGGCTGAGCTTTTTCGAATTCCGTCAGGAATTCCTTGCCTGTGGTAAAAGCTTGAAATGAGTAGTTCCACAAATTTTTTGTCCAATGCCCCACAAGCTTTTGAATTGAAGCTTCATCGTCAACAAGGTAAATTGTGTTTTTCAATTTTAACTCCTTCAACTAATTTTTTTTGGCAATCTAATAATGAAGGTCGAGCCTTCGTTTAATTGGCTGCGAACGGAAATCCAGCCTTTGTGCAAATCGATTATTTTCTTTGCTAGAGCCAATCCCATGCCTGCGCCAGGCTGTTGTGCGCCGGGTCGATTAACTTTAGCGAACTTTTCGAACAAATTCGGAATGTCCTCGGGTGGAATTCCGACCCCCGTGTCGCTTACTATTATTTCAACTTCCTTTAAAAAATTGTTTAGAATCAAAGTCACTCTGCCGCCTTCGTCAGTGAATTTAACGGCGTTGTTAAGAATGTGAGTAAGCGCGTTAAACAGTCTTTTCCTGTCGCCGTGTATTAGCGCTTCGACTTCGGGAATTTCTTTTTGCAGCAGAACTTTTTTCTTCTCGGCAAATTCTTTTACGCTTTCCAGAGCTTCGTTTAAGAAATTCGCAAGCTCGAAATCTTCTTTTTCAATCGGCTCGTCTCCCTCGTCCAATTTCGAAAAATCAAGCAAATCGTCTATTAGCTTTGCAAGCCTTTTGCCTTCTTCGTAAATGACGGCGTTAAATTCGTTAATCATTTCCCGGCTCATTTCCGGGTCGGAAGCAATAGCCTCGGCGAAACCCACAATGGAGGCCAGCGGCGTTCTGAATTCGTGCGAAACGTTTGAAATGAATTCGTTTTTTAATTTGTTTAATTCTTCCAACAAAGTTATTTTTTCCTTTGCTCTGTCCCTTTCTATTGAAAGAATGCGATTAGCCTGTCTCAATCTCTCGTTTAATTCGCGCAGTTCTTTTTCTTTTACGAGCCTTTCGGTGATGTCCCTCCCGATTGCCACCATCCCCGTAACTTCGCCAAAAGATTTAATTGATTTGGCGAGGAATTCAAAATTCATGTCCCTGCTGAAATTGTCTACAAGCGTAGCTTCGAATTTTACCACTTCGTCCGAGCTCAAAATTTTTTGAATAGCCGCCGCCACCCCAGGTTTTTCTTCTTCTTTTATGAAATCGAACAGATGTTTCCCTATTAAATTGTCCGCCGTAAAACCAAGCGCCTTTGCGCCGTTTTTGCTTACCATTAAGAAATTCCCGCGCGCGTCGAGCGTAAAAATAAAATCCTCGGCGGTCTCCATTAACAGGTTAAATTTTTCTTCGGAATACTTTAATTTTTCGCGAAGCTTTGCCTCGTGCGTTACGTCGACAATAGCGCCAACTATTCTAACGATTTTATTCCCCCGTGCTATTGGCGTTGCGCTGTGACGGACGTACCTTATTTGCCCCTGCTTATCCACAATCCCGTACTCAATAATGGAGG
>JALWSN010000507.1 GCA_027080245.1 Ignavibacteriales bacterium
TCCGAAAATCGAAACGATTAAGCCAGACGTAATAATCAGCAATCAATTGGAAGAAGCCCGCCAACATTACCTTGACGCGCTTTATTTTAAGAGCAAAAATCTTATTCGCAATTCACTCTACTCTTTCGACTCCGCCGCCGCGGTTCTGAATAATCTTAGCTATTACCCAGGCATTGAAAACAACGACGCTTACAACGATTTGGAGGCGTCCGTTCTGGAGGATTACAAAAGCTTTGTCGATTCCCTTAAAACCCTTCCCGAGGACGTTCCTCTTTCGGCTCTGAACGAGTGGATGAACGAAAAGTTAATTGAACTCCCGCCTGTTAAAGAAAGCAAAAAGGATTTGCTGAATCCCAATACAATTGTAATTGGCGGCTTTCCGCTTGTGGTAAACAGGTACGTCGAACAATTTATTGAATATTACACCGGGCGGGGACGCCGCTCGATGCAAAAATGGCTTGAGCGGACTGGTAAATATTTCCCGATGATGGCTAAAATTTTCCGCGAGGAAAAAGTGCCGCAGCAATTGATTTTCCTGAGCCTGCCAGAAAGCGGTTTGAACGCAAAAGCCCGTTCGTGGGCAAGGGCGGTGGGAATCTGGCAATTCATCAGGCACACGGCAAGGCTTTACGATTTAAAAGTGAACTTTTACGTCGACGAACGCCGCGACCCGGAAAAAGCCACAAGAGCCGCGGCAAGGCATTTAAGAAACCTCTACCTCTCGCTTGGGGATTGGTACCTCGCCATCGCCGCTTACAATTGCGGCGAGGGGCGGGTTAAACGCGCCGAGCGCCTCGCTCATTCAAAAAATTTCTGGAAATTAAAACAATACCTTCCGCCGGAAACAAGAAATTACGTTCCGCAATACATCGCCGTCACTCTAATTGGAAGCAACCCCACGAAGTTTGGCTTTAATTCCATTGATTACGTCAAACCGTTCGATTACGTCGAGTACAAAATAAACGAAGCCATAGATTTAAGCGTGCTGGCAAAGTGCGCGGGAATTTCCGTTAAAACATTGCGCGAAATGAACCCCGCCTTAATTCAGCATTCAACCCCGCCGAAAGAATACGGCGGTTATTACTTGCGCGTGCCGCGTAAAACTTTCAAAGCGTTTGTGAAGAACCTTGCCAACATTCCCGACGACGCAAAACTGCAGTACGTAATTCACATTGTAAGACGGGGCGAAACGCTCAGCCAAATCGCTTACCACTATCGTTCAAGGGTTTCTAACATCGTGCGATTTAATAAATTACGCTCCCGCTCAAGAATTTACCCGGGAATGAAACTTAAAATTCCCGTCGGAACAATTGGCGTAAACGATTTTCAATTAAGCGTGGACGTTCAGCCAGCCAAAGACGACTTGTACGACGACAACGGCGGCAATCCCTACGAGCTGGTAATTAATCCCGCGCAGGATTCAATTGATTACAAAGAACTTTACGCAAAAGCCGTTACCGATTCTTCCAAAATTGTAATTCCCCCAAACAGCGCTCCGGTTACTTATCGAATCAAACGCTACGACAATCTTGTTGATTTGGCGGATTTGTTTAACGTTCGCGTTGCCGACATCCGAAATTGGAACGACCTGCCTTACACAACAAACATTCACATTGGACAGGTAATTAGGATTTACGTTCCGAAAGAGAAGAAGGATTATTACGCAAAGTTCGACAGGTTTTCCAGAACGCAAAAGTTAAACATTATTTACGCAAACTCCGGTGGCAGATGGATTACCCACAGAATTAGAAAGGGCGAAGTTTTGGGGAAAATAGCCGAGAAGTACGGCGTTAGATTAAGCCAGCTTAAAAGATGGAATCACATTCGCGGCAGCAGAATAATTGCCGGCAGAAAATTACACATCCTTGTTGGCGCCGGTTACGGCAGACTTCCTGCTGCGGCGACTGTTGCGAAAATTAAAACCAGACCCGCTAAATACAAAGTTAAAAAAGGCGAAACCCTTAGCGGGATTGCGGCTAAATTCAATCTTAAAATAAAAGATCTGAAGGACTGGAACAATTTAAAAAATAACAGAATTAAAGCCGGCGTTACGCTAAGATTAAAACCGCCGGCTAATGTTAGCGTTGGGGCGGCAAATGCCAAATTTGTTAAATACAAAGTAAAACCTGGCGACGTTCTGGGAACAATCGCTGAAAAGTTTAACGTTCGCGTTAAGGATTTGCGCAGATGGAACAATTTGCGCGGGAACAAAATAATAGCCGGTAAAATTTTGAACGTAATTCCGGGCAAAAAACAGAAAGCCCCTAAAACAAAGGCTAAAGCTAACGTTAAAGCCGTTGCGGGCAACGGAGATTTTATTCAATACAAAGTGAAATCCGGCGATGTTCTAAGCGATATCGCCGTTAAATTCAACGTGTCCTTAAGTCAATTAAGAAAATGGAACGATTTGAAATCCAACCAGATTTACGCCGGAAAAATTTTAAAAATTAAAAAAACGGAAACTCTTGCTCTGAACGATGCCGGCTCGAAAGCAAGTAAAAACAATGGTAAGCTGAACTACATCGTTAAACCGGGGGACACGCTTAGCGATATTGCCGAAATGTTCCACGTTTCTGTTAGCTCCCTGAAAAAATGGAATGGAATTAAACGCAACAAAATATTTGTAGGACAGGCGTTAAAAATTTTCCCTAACAATGGCGCCAAGCAAAGCCGGTCCGGAGGGGTTGATTTTACGGGCTCTAGCGCAGAGCGTTCGGGGATTAGCCCGTAAATAGAGGACTTCAGGCAACTCACGCTCTTCAAAAGCATGTAAATCCGTTGCGGCGGAAAGTCCTATTACTTCATTCCAAACGAATCATTACAATTAAAAACTTTGAACAAAGCGCGCTTGCTTTTGGTTTTTAGCGAAAGGTTTAACAAATGTTAGTTGATGAATTTCAATCACATCTGTTCAAAATAAATTGAATGAGAATGCGTTTTGGAGAAAAACTCTTTCTAAAAAATTCTATTTGCAACCAACCACCCCATCCCAATCCCCTAAGGGGCTTACGTAATTTAATACTTTCACAAGTGTTAATGGGAAGGGGTGGAAAAGACCTTTGCGTTCTTTACGTGGAAAAGGAAAATATTACTAAGCAAAGTCCGCAGAGATTTTGCAGAACGCGCGGAGAAAATTTTTCCACGAACATTAATTACTTACGACT
>JALWSN010000508.1 GCA_027080245.1 Ignavibacteriales bacterium
AAGATTTTACGCTTTAATGAACCTGCTCGACAGTCACGACACAGAACGGCTTGCCTCGATGGTTGTTAATCCCGACCACCTTTACGACCACTTTGCCAATCCCGCGCAAAACAAAAACTGGAAAGTTCGAAAACCGCACGGCAGTGAATGGTTAAAAATCAAACTAATGGTAGCATTGCAAATGACCCTGCCCGGCGCCCCAATGATTTACTATGGCGACGAAGCCGGGATGTGGGGCGGCGACGACCCCGACGACCGCAAACCAATGCTCTGGCCCGAATTTAATTACGAACCGGAAACAACGTCGCCTTTCGGCAAAATAAGACCGGCGGATAGCGTCAAATTTAACTTCGAACTATTCAATTGGTACAAAAAATTAATTTTAATCAGAAAGCGCAACAAAGAGCTCTCCCTCGGCTCAATTAAATTTCTTCTTTTTAAAAACAAAAAAATGATTTTAGCTTACAAACGCAAGTACAAAAACAACGTTACGTGGGTTTTGCTCAATAATAACAGTTATAGACGAACCATTAACTTTTCGAAACTTAATTGGTTTGGCAAAGCAAATAATTTAAGAAATTTAATTACAAATGAAATAATCAAAACTAAAACTAAAATTACGTTGAAGCCTTTTGAAATACTTGTTCTAAAGGCGAAAAGGCTAAAAGATTAAGAGGCTAAAAGGTTAATGGAATATTAAAGAATTCTTGAATTCTACTCTTCCGTCCAAAATACATTGCGATTTAATTTTTTTTGGACAGAGCTGAAATTTTCAACAAAAGCTAATTTTTAAATTACTTAACCAACGGGAATTTAACGGTAAATTTACTCCCTTTTCCTTTCTCGCTTTCAACGTCAATTACGGCGTTATTAATTTGACAGTACTTTTGAACAAGAGCCATTCCCAAACCCGTCCCCTCGATGTTTTCTTCCTTAACTTCCTTTTCCCGCGTAAAAGCTTCGAATATCTGCGCAAGATATTCCTCGTCCATTCCTATTCCCGTATCTTCAATAGTAACGGTTACAAATCTAGAATCGTTCTTCAACGAAAGAGTAATTCCTCCTTTCTTTGTGTACTTAACCGAATTGTCCAGCAAGTTGGAAAACAATTGCAAAACGGAATAATAATCTCCCTTTATTTTAGAATTTCGTGATTCGTTAAAATAATTGAACTTCAACCCCCTTATCTCGCTCAAACGCCCGTATTCCTTAACTAAAACGGGCATTATTTCATCTGCAAGCGAAATTATTTTGTAATTGGGCTCGTAAAGATTCGCCCGCAATTCGCTCATTCTTAAAATATTTTCTAAAGTGTGCAGAATTCTTTTCCCAGCGCTTTCAATTGCGTCGAAACTTGTGCTGACAAGTTCGTTATTTTCAAACTCCAATTCTTCTTTAAGCAAATTAAAGAAATTCAAAATAATGTTTATTGGCGAGCGTATTTCGTGCGTCATCTGGGAAAAGAAGTTCGCTTTGAACTCGGCGTTCTTTTCAATCAACTCCTTCGCCTCGCGTAATTTCTTTTCCCTTTCAACTACGTCGGTAATGTCCTTGTAGATTACAAGAATTCCAGGCTCTCCGTTTTCAAGCGGTACGCTTACTTCGTGCAGTTCAAAATCCCGCACAGCGCCGTCCTTCGTCAAGGTTTTCACCTTGTGAAGCAGGACTTTTCCGTCCAAAATTTTTGAAATGTCGCCTTTAATTTTAATCTGATCCTTATCTGGGCTAAGTAAACTAATATGTTTCCCCACGATTTCATCCCGGGAATAGCCGAACACCTCTTCGGCGGCTTTGTTAGCCTTAAGGATATTCCCGCTCGAATCTTCTAATAAAATAGGCAGCGGGGAAGCGTTAAACAACGAAGCGTACAATGCTTCCTTTTGGAACAACTCCGTCTCTGCGCTTAGCATGTCGGTCAAATCTTTAATTGTAGTGATAATAAACCTGCCGCCGTCCCCCAAATCAAGCGCTTGTTCGTTTAATTCCAGCGTTACAATTCTACCTTTTGCCGTAAAGTTTTTTACCGTGTGATGAAGCTTTTGCCCTTTCACCATTCTTTGAATATTTTCCCTTGCCTGCTGCTCTTCTCCGGGGAAAACAAAATTGAAAATGGATTTTAAATACTCTTTCCCCGAAACTTCCAGAATTTCGCAAGCCTTTTGGTTGGCGTCAACAATGTTTCCTTCCAAGTCCTGTATCAATATTCCGTTTGGCGAAAGTTCGAACAGCGTTTTGTATTTTCGTTCGTTATTTATCAGTTTAATTTTGTTTAATCTTGTCGCTGTTACGTCTTTAACAAGTGCAAGGAAACCGTCAAACTCCCCCGCTTCGTTCATAATAGGATTCAATGTAACTTCCGCAAAAAAACTTTCGCCCGTCTTCTTTTTCATTTTAAACTCGTCCCGGAGGAAAAAATTATTTCTTGCGGCTGTCTTCAATTGTTCAACAATTTCCCTCTTTCCCTTTTCGGCAAAGTGTTTGAAAAAGTTAACCGCTCGGAATTCTTCCTTCGTTTTAAATCCAAAAATTTCGGGCGAGCTGTTGTTGCAAAAAACAATTTTTCCGCTTACGTTCGCCAGTAAAATTCCGTCGCCAGAGGAATTTACAACCAAGTCGTAAAGCTTATTTTGTTCGGTTAGTTTTTTTTCTGTTAATTTCCTTTGTTTGATTTCCTTTCTTAAAAATTTATTTTGCTCTTGCAGTTCAATTGTTCTTTCCTTTACCTGCTGTTCAAGCTCTTTCGTCAGCCGCAAAAGTCTTTTTTGCATCTCTTTCTGTTCGGTAATATCCCGCCCAATGCTGAAAGCTTCTTTTACATTGCCGTTTTCGTCCTGATCAGGCACAATAGTGCAATCAACCCAAAAATCATCCCGAAGATTAACCTCGTGTCTAATCATTTTTCCCGTATTAAAAACCCGGTCGAGCAATTTTTCAATTTCTTTCCCGTAATTTCCTAATTTTTCAATTGAACTAATTTTTTTCCCAACAATATCTTCCGGAGAACTTTCCGTAAGTTGTAAAAACGCTTTGTTCGCAAATTTAATTCGCTTGTTCTCGTCAAACATTGCAATTAAATTGGGGGTAATTTGGGCGAGAGTTTTAAGCTTGTTCAATAAATTCGAATCTTTAATTGCCTTACTTCCCGAATCTTGGACGATTTTTC
>JALWSN010000509.1 GCA_027080245.1 Ignavibacteriales bacterium
CTCTGGCTCAGCGCCATCCCGATTGGTATTCCGTTAACAGAAACAGTCAAAATTCGCTGGAATACAATCCTTACGTTAAATATTACCAATGGCTTAGCCCGTTTTCCCCGGGCGCAAGAGAGTATGTGAAAAACATCGTTCGAAGCTACGCGGAAATCGACGGGCTCAAATCCATTCACCTCGATTACATTCGCTATTGCGACGTTATTCTGGGAAAGGCCTTGCAACCTAAGTACGGCTTGAACCAAACGACGCAAATGCCTCAATACGACTTCGGTTACCACCCAATCGCCCGCCGGGAATTCAAAAAGATTTTCGGAATTGACCCGCTTGAGACGAAGCGCCCGGACTTGAACATCGATTGGCTTCAATTCAGATTGAACGCTGTTACATCTTTGGTAAACGAAATCTCTAAAATTGTTCATTCAAAAGGCAAATTGCTAACTGCGGCGGTCTTTCCCTACCCCGAATTGGCAAGGCAAATGGTTCGGCAGGATTGGAGCGCTTGGAATTTGGACGCCGCTCAACCAATGTTGTATTACAATTTTTACTCCGAACCGCCCGAATGGGTGAAGTTCGCAACGGAGCAAGGCGTTCGTGAAATTAAGGGGAAGTTTACAATTCAACCGGGATTGTATTTGCCCGGAATGAAAAAAGGCGAGCTTGAAAAAGCCATTAGATTTGCAAAGGCCGGCGGCGCCACGGGCGTTACGCTATTCGGATTTAATTCGAAAAGAAAAAATGTTCTAACAATAATCAAAAAACTTTACGCCGAATGGAGCGGTAAATAATTGCCCTAGCAACGCTTCCGTCCAAAATGCATTGCGGATCAATTTATTTTGGGAAGATGTGTTTTTTCAAAGAACTCTACCCCAATTTAAATGGGTGCATTGCTTTTGAAGTTCTCCCTTTTCTTCTCAAGATGAGGGCGGGGTGAAGTTGGAGAAAAGTCTTAAGGGATAAGTCTTAAGTAGTAAGCGCCGTTTGCTTTGGCGAAGCTAGTTTGTTGGGACAGCCTGCGAAATGCGCAAGGGAATCCAAAACTTTTCAAAAATCGGTTTAACAGTTTTTCTACTTAAAATAAAAAAAGTCCTCATTCCTCAATCAGGATTTTGCTTTTTTAAAAGCTAAAACTATGTGGCTAAAGCCCAATATTTTATGTCCTTTTTAAACCGTCAGATAAATCTGACGGCAATGTTGGTTGTCCATAAAAGATTGTTTTACCAAATCAAACGGCAATATTGGTTAAATTCAAGAAAAAAGCTACAATTTTTAGAGCTACGAACACAATTTATTCCAAAGAACTCTACCCTCAAACACTCTTCTCTTTGAAAGGGAAAGGGGCTTTTAAATGTGTTCAGCGCTTTTGAAGTTCTTCCTCCTTTTCTCAAGAGGATGACTGGGAAGCAGTTGTTGGAAAGTCTTAAGGAATAAGTCTTAAGTAGTAAGTAATTGACGTTTAGTAACTAATTTTGCTTTGGAAACCGTTGCGTGGTACCGTTTTTCCTTTCTGTGCGGAAAGCGAAAAGAACGTTCATCTGTGTTTAATCTGTGTGAATCTGTGGTTTCTTTTTTTCAACAGATTATTTCAGATTAATGCAAAAATTAAAGCTAAGTATTAACCATTTCACTTTTGTCCAAAATATTTTTGGGGAAGAGAATTTTCTTTAATTTCTAAATACACTCCCTCTTTCTTCTCACCCCATCCCCATTAAAATTGGCAGAAGTACTTCATTCCGTTGCCCTTTCCCTCTGAGAGAGGAAGGTTTGGGTTGGGGTGGGTTTAAATATTGGGTAATGAACTTCCGTCCAAAATGCATTGCGGATCAATTTATTTTGGGGGCAGATGTGCCGGCTAAATTAAAATAAACTTACGCTTTAAATAACCGATTAGCACAAATTACTTTTCAATCGCTGTAAACAAGATTACCAAAATAAAATTTCCTTACCGCTCGGGAGCTCAAAATATTTGTTTGAATATCGCTTATATTTGCAAAACTAAATTTTAATTGACGGAAGCATTAAATGAAACAACTGTTAGGCGCACACACTTCAATTGCCGGCGGCATTCACTTTGCAATTGACCGGGCGGTAAAATTAGGCTTTACGGCAATTCAAATTTTCAGTAAAAATAACAATCAGTGGAAAGCAAAACCAATTACCGAAGAAGAAGCGGAATTGTTCAAAAATAAATTGGCAAATTCGCCCGTTAAATTCGTTGTGGTTCACGATTCTTACCTGATTAACCTTTGCGCCTCGAACAAGGAAATATTGAAGAAATCCCGCGAGGCGTTCATCGACGAGCTGAAAAGATGCGAGTTGTTGGGAATTCCCTTTTTGAATTTCCACCCCGGGGCGCACACCGGCAGGGGGGAGCTGGAAGGAATTAAAATAATCGCCGAATCCATTAATCTTGCCCACCAAGCTACTAAAGGATTCAAAGTTTCCAGCATGCTGGAGCTGACGGCAGGACAGGGAACGACGCTTGGCTACAGCTTTGAACAGCTGGCTCAAATAATCGAGCTGATAGAAGAAAAAGAAAGAATGAGCGTTTGCATCGACACGGCGCACATGTTCGCTGCTGGTTACGACTTCCGCCGCAAAAACAATTACCTGAAAATCTTCAAAGAATTCGACGAAACAATCGGACTGAGCTATCTGAAGTGCTTTCATGTAAACGACAGTAAAAAGGAAGCCGGCAGCCGCGTGGACAGGCACGAGCACATTGGAAAAGGGTTCATCGGATTGAGCGGATTCCGGCATCTGATGAACGACGAAAGATTTTTCGCAGTTCCAAAAATTCTGGAAACGCCGAAAGGCAAAGAACAATTGGAAGACGTTGAAAATCTGAATACGCTGCGTAAATTGATTAAGCGTTAATCCGAATTACCTTGGCTCGAGCGGTCGAACCACAATAATGCCGGTGTGTTTTTTAACGGAGCGAACGTAATCGGCAAGCGGCACGGCGGTTATCTGAACTTTTTTTCCCGCAATGGGCGCGTGCATGAAATGAATGCGTCCGTCTTCCCTAAGCCTGATGGCAATGCCCGTGTGCCCTACGCCAAGCCCTTTAATGCCGGTAGTAAGTAACAGAATATCCCCGCTTTTAATTTTGTATTCAACTCTTGCAATCTTGTTTTGCGGAATGTAATAATAA
>JALWSN010000510.1 GCA_027080245.1 Ignavibacteriales bacterium
TAAAGAGCCTATATCTGATGTAATAACTTCAAAATTAAATTTTATTATGTTGAAGTTCCTGTTAGTCAATTTAGAAATCGATTAGTTCTTTTTCAGCCGGAGGATAATTTTCGTCTATTTGTTTTTGAATCTCAATAGTCTTGCTTAGAGCTGTGGCTATTTTGCAGTAACGAGGGGCATCGTCCATATTACGTCCTTTACGGTCTTTGAGATATTTTTGCAAAACTTGATATCCACCGATGTGGTAATTCCAAATTTCGGGGGCAATACCTTCAAAGTATTTTTCTTTGTTAATGTAAACACGTTTTTCGTCTGCTTTGTAAACAATTTTTTCAATTTTGTCATTTCCGCCTTTACCTTGATACTTTGCTGTCGGGTTATTCAAAGCAGAACTTTTTAACAAATGTAATTCGGATAATTCTTTGCCCAAGGCGCTGACCTTTTTGAAAATTTCAAAACTTTTAGTGAAAGGAATGCGGGGAAAATCAATTTTTAAAAATTCAGCGTAAGTTTCGCGATAAACATTGCTGTAAAGAATACCGTAAATATAAAAGAAAATGTCCTCGGGAGAAATATTTTTGTCAAATGCTTGTTCTAATTTCTCAAAAATAATCGGGTTGATGTTAGGCTTTTTGCCGTAAGTTTCTTCCGGTTCGAAAAGCATCATTACCGTTGGGCTGACTTTGCGTTTTTTCTTTGAGGACTCGGGGTAAAGATACAAAGGAAAAATTGATGTTATTTCGCTTGTTTTGTTCGAAACGAATGAACTTTCGATAATAGAATCGGTTACCAAACAATGTTGCCAAGTCCGGCTTGCTTTTACTTGTTTTGAAATAGCCAAGCCAATATTTTCTTCCAGCAAGTGGCGCATAACATCAAAGCGAGTGCGTTCGACCAAAGATTGATGGTAGAATATGTAACGCTTCTCGAACGGACGGTACGAAATTTTTTCAATGTAGTCATCGAGTTTGACAATTTTCGAAATTTTTGCTCTAGCGTCTTTGATCTTCCAATTAGATTTTTCTTTTAAATTAAAAGCTTGTAAAATTAGTTCGTCGGGTTGAGAGGGATTCTTAAATTGAAGAAGTCTGTTTTTTAATTCTCTCTCATTAAAACCGATTACAAAATTATCTCGCGAAGTTACAATTCCCACACTGTTAACCGGGAAAATTTCATTCACTTTTTCCCATTTAAGATATTGTTTGATTTTTTTAATTTCCCGTTTAACAAAGAAGTAGTAAGGACTTTGAGGTTTAATTTGTGAATAATTTTTTTTCTTAAAATCGTTTTTCTCTAACCACGCATATTTCTCTTTGCGAAGTCCGAATAAATCGGAATAATAAATTTTTGTTTTTTGTGGAGTTTTGTTTTTTACAAACAATGCAATTGCAACGCCTTGACGGATATCAAAAACATTCTCGTCTTTGTTTCCGTCCGGAGTTGTTTCTTTTTTCAAGCTGTTACCGTGCAAGTTAAGGATGTAAATTTCGTCAAAAGTTTTCATTAAGCTTTGACGCATTCCGCGGAATGTCGGGTTGTCAAGGTAGCTATGATTGGTAATCATTCCCACAACACCGTAACCTGACGATTGAATTTTCCACTGTGCGAAGCGTAGGAATTTTACGTAATCATCTTGTAACCATTTTGGATTTTTCTCGCCAAGGGGTTGTCCGTCCACTTTGTAATAACTTTGCGCTCCGTCGATATCTTCTTTGAGTAGTTGTTCTGTCCATTTGTTTATGTTGGCGGACATTCCGCTATACGGAGGATTGCCTAAAATAACTAATACGGGTTGCTCTTTTTTTACTTTGCCCGCCAAATGGCTTTCTTCGCTTAAAGCTCGATAAAAAGGCATTGATATTTGTTCATTCTCTTCAATTTCCAGCGTATTGGTTAGAAACAAGTTAAAGCGTTCGTCATCTCCCATTTTGTAACCGAGTTCTTCGAGAATGAAGCCAATCTTTAGATGTCCGATTGCGTAAGGAGCCATCATCAACTCGAAAGCGTAGAAGTTTTTTAAGATATGGTTCTGTATTCGGCGATGTAATCCGCCTTCGCCGTATTTTTCTTTGAACTCATTAGCAGCCAAACGAATAGCTTCGGCAGGGAAAGTAAGCGTACCTCCGGCAGGGTCAAGTAGTTTTACTTCTTCGTTTGCCAATCCGTCCGAAAGATTAAAATGGGATTTTAATATTGAATGAATTGAGCGAACAATGTAGCCAACAACAGGTTCGGGAGTGTAGTAAACACCTCGTCGTTCGCGGACTTCCGGATCGTAAGTTGTAAGGAAAGTTTCGTAAAAATGAATAATCGGGTCTCTGCCTTTCCCCGTGCGATGATATTCGTTTAAAATTTTATTTATGTCGGAGATGTTCAGGATTTCGGCAATGTCGTCCACAATAATTTGCAGGGATTTGGGAGGTTCTTCCAACGATATGAAACGAAAAACGTCTCTCAAAATACCGATTGTGTGAGGAATAAAATCGAAAGCAAGTTTACGATTAAATTCCCCGTTTGCACGTGTTCTGGCTGCGAATAATCCGTAAGTGATTGTCTGGGAGTAAAGGTCTGCAAATTGTTTTTCCGTTAATGTGGCAATTAAATATTTTTTGAAGGCTTCGTAAAAACCGACGATTTGTTTGTGTCCTTTTGTGCCGTTGTTACCTATTTCTACGGTAATAACTTCATCGCGAAGGAATCGGGTACGCTTTGCCAATTCAATTGCTAAAGCACGGGCGGTTTGAACTTTGGGCAACGAAAATGAAAAGAACAAATCCAAAAGTTCTTTGAATTTTTCAACTTGTTCAACAGGCGGAGCTGTTTTAAGTTTGTTGGCAATAACCGGTCTTGCTATTGTGGCTTGTGCAATTTGTTCGCCGTTCCGGTAAAGCCTGAATTCGTAAAAGTTAGTTAATATTACGTTTGGGAATGTTTCCAGATAACGTTCTAATTGTTCTGTTTTTTCAATGTAATCCAAATTTGTTACGGTAGGCGCTTTTGCCTCAATGTAACCGGTGATGTGATTTCTCCCGTCCCAAATTCTAAAATCTGGATTTCCCGCTTCTGTCTTTTTAGGCAAAATTGTAACATC
Organism: Ignavibacteriales bacterium; assembly: GCA_027080245.1. GTDB lineage: Bacteria > Bacteroidota > Ignavibacteria > Ignavibacteriales > Melioribacteraceae > WFQV01. The sequence goes on from JALWSN010000510.1 coordinate 3,092, forward strand.
AATTTTGTTTACATCCCCAATGGAAGCGTAATCAATAATTAAATTTTCGAGATGTTTGTAG
>JALWSN010000511.1 GCA_027080245.1 Ignavibacteriales bacterium
ACCTGTTGCAGGAAGCCGATTTCGTTGGATGTCATCAATTTGTGTTATTGGAGAAATTTGACGTTCTTGAAAAAATTAAAGAAGAAGGAACCTTCTTGCTGAATTCCCCTTACCCGAAGGACGAAGTGTGGAACAAACTTCCTAAAAAAGTACAGCGTCAAATAATCGACAAAAAATTAAATTTTTATGTTGTTGACGCTTACAAAGTGGCAAAAGAAACGGGAATGGGCGCAAGAATAAATACGATAATGCAAACTTGCTTCTTTGCTATTTCGGGAATTTTACCGAAGGACGAAGCAATAGCAAAAATAAAACACGCAATCGAAAAAACTTACGGCAAAAAGGGCGAAGACATTGTTAAGAAAAACTTTGCGGCGGTAGACCAAACGCTGGCAAACTTGCACAAAATTGACTACGCAGCAGAAGTAACCAGCAATATTGAGCTTCCGCCGGTAGTGTCGGACAAAGCTCCCGAATTTGTTAAGGATGTTTTGGCTCGGTTGATTGAAGGCAAGGGGGACGAAGTTCCCGTAAGCAAGTTTCCTGCAGACGGCACTTATCCTTCCGCAACGGCAAAATGGGAGAAACGAAACATCGCGCTGGAAGTTCCTGTGTGGGAGCCTGAGATTTGTATTCAATGTAACAAATGCGCGTTGGCCTGCCCGCACGCCGCTATCAGAGCAAAAGTGTACGATGAGGAATTAGTGAAAGACGCGCCCGAAACATTCAAATGGATTAAAGCTCGCGGCGAATCGGACAAAGCTTACACAATTCAAGTAGCCGTTGAAGATTGCACCGGTTGCAACTTGTGCGTAGAGGTTTGTCCCGCAAAAGACAAGCGCGAAGTTCGCCGCAAAGCAATCAACATGGCGCCTCAAATTCCGTTGAGAGAAAAGGAAAGAGAAAACTTCGAGTTCTTCCTGAACTTACCCGAATACGACAGAACCAAAGTTAAAGTCGATTCCGTTGCGGGAAGTCAGTTGCTCGAGCCATTGTTTGAATTTTCCGGCGCATGCCCCGGCTGCGGCGAAACGCCTTACGTAAAATTGGTCTCTCAGCTTTTTGGAGACAGGGCAATAATCGCAAACGCCACGGGCTGTTCTTCCATTTACGGCGGCAATTTGCCAACAACTCCCTGGGCTGTTAATAAAGAAGGACGCGGCCCGGCTTGGAACAACTCCTTGTTCGAGGACAACGCCGAGTTCGGAATGGGAATTCGCCTTGCGGTTGACAGAGACACCCAATTTGCCCGCGAATTGTTAAACGATTTACGCGAGGAAGTAGGCGCAGAGTTAGCCGACGCAATTCTTAACGCAAGTCAAAAGACGGAAGCTGAAATAAAAGCTCAACGCGAAAGAGTTGCCGAATTAAAATCCCGCCTGGAAAAGATGAACACCAAGCAGGCTAAAGAACTATTAACCCTTGCAGATTATCTCATCGTTAAATCAGTTTGGATTATGGGCGGCGACGGCTGGGCTTACGACATTGGCTACGGCGGTCTGGACCACGTGCTTGCCTCTGGTAAAAACGTGAACATTTTAGTGCTTGATACCGAAGTCTATTCGAACACCGGCGGACAGCAATCGAAAGCCACAGGACTTGGCGCTGTTGCAAAGTTTGCGGCGGCAGGTCGCTCTAATCCCAAAAAGGATTTGGGCAGAATGGCGATGAGTTACGGCAACGTTTACGTAGCGCAGGTGGCAATGGGCGCAAACGATTTACAAACAATACGCGCATTTATCGAAGCAGAACGCTACGAAGGCACTTCAATAATTATCGCTTACAGCCATTGCATTGCGCACGGAATCCAAATGGAGAAAGGGTTCAACCAACAGAAGCTTGCGGTTGATTCGGGCTACTGGCCTCTTTACCGTTACAACCCGGACAACATTAAGCAGGGCAAGAACCCGCTGAAGCTGGATTACCGCGGACCGAAGATTCCGTTGCAGGATTACATTTACAACGAAACTCGTTACAAGATGTTGACGAAGTCGCATCCTGAAAGGGCAAAACGACTGCTTGCCTTGGCTCAAGAACACGTCAACGAACTCTGGAAAATTTACAGTCACATGGCAAGCATGGATTACTCGCATATTCTTGAGACGGAGGAACAAAAATAAAATTGGAGAGGAAAATGGACTTAAAAACAAAATACATGGGAATGGAGCTGAAGAATCCGATAGTGCCTTCGGCTTCCCCTTTGTCCGAAGAAGTTGATACGGCAAAGGCGCTCGAAGACGCGGGCGCCTCTGCTCTGGTTGTTTATTCTTTATTCGAGGAACAAATCACTCACGAGTCAGGAGAATTAGATCACTACTTGAGCCACGGCGCCGAAAGTTACGCTGAAGCCACGAGCTATTTCCCTCAAAAAGATGACTTCAACACCGGACCTTTTGAATATCTGGATTTGATTGCCGATTTGAAAAAGAGCCTTGACATTCCCATAATAGGCAGCTTGAACGGCGTTAGCAAAGGCGGCTGGGTAAATTACGCCAAAAACATTGAGCAAGCCGGCGCGGACGCTCTGGAATTAAATCTTTATTTTGTGCCGACCGACTTGAATATTACGGGCGAGGAAGTTGAGCGGATGTACATCGACACTTTAAAATCAGTTAAAGAAAACGTGAACATTCCCGTAGCCGTTAAAATTTCGCCCTTCTTCAGTTCGATTGCGAACATTGCCAAACGGTTCGACGAAGCAGGCGCAGACGCCTTGGTTTTGTTCAACAGATTTTACCAGCCGGATTTCGATTTGGAAGCTCTGGAGGTTGTGCCCAATTTACAGCTTAGCTCGAATTGGGAAATGAGACTTCCGTTGCGGTGGATTTCCATTTTGTACGGCAATGTTAAAGCAAGCCTTGCTGCAACAAGCGGAATTCAAAACCATCTGGATGTGCTTAAAATAATGATGGCTGGCGGAGACGTTGCAATGATGGCTTCCGAGTTATTGAGAAAAGGTCCCGGTAGAATTACGGAAATCCTAAACGACTTAACTCAATGGATGGAAGAGAACGAATACGAATCGATTGAAATGATGAAGGGCAGCATGAGCCACAAATCTTGCGCGGAACCCTCCGCATTCGAAAGAGCAAATTACATGAAGACGCTGCAAAGTTACCATCCGTAAAAATAAATACAAGAATATTTTAT